>JAEZLU010000090.1 GCA_023415075.1 Bacillota bacterium | reverse complement strand
ACCGCCACATCGTAGCTTCCGGCAGCAAACATCATCTTCATCTCCTATTTGCCGATGCAGAACTGGGAAAAAATCTGGTCAATTATATCCTCGCCGACCGTTTCGCCTATAATCTCGCCAAGCAGCGTCCAGGCGGCCCGCAGATCGACGACCACGCAGTCCGGCGGCAGGCCGCCCTCGGCGGCGGCCTGAGCCTCGGTCAAGCGTCCGCGCGCCTGCGCGAGCAACTGGCTGTGGCGGACGTTGTTCACAAAGGCGCTGTCGCCCTGGACGACCCGACCGCTATATACCAGTTCGCTTATTGCTGTCTCGAGTTCATCGACGCCGGTGCCTTCGAGGGCCGATATGCGGATGACCGGCTTGTCCGCAACCAGAGCGCTCACCATTTCCAGGTCGATAACCGCCGGTAAGTCGGTCTTGTTCACCAGGACGATGGCCTGGCGGCCGGCGAGCAGGCCGAGAACCTCCCGGTCCTCGGCCGTCAGCGGCGCGGACGCGTCAAGGAGGACGAGCACAAGGTCGGCCTGGGCCAGCGCCTCGCGGGCCCGCTCGACGCCGATGCGTTCAACCACGTCGACCGTCTCGCGGATGCCGGCCGTGTCGATGACCTTTAGCGGAATACCGCCGATATTGACATACTCCTCAATAATATCGCGGGTCGTGCCCGGGACGTCGGTGACAATGGCCCGTTTAGCCCCGAGGAGAGCGTTCAGCAGGCTGGACTTGCCGACATTGGGCTTGCCGATTATCGCCGTGGACAGGCCTTCCCGCAGGATGCGGCCGGTTCCGGCGGTAGCCAGCAGGCGGTCGATGTCGCCGCCCAGGGTGGTCAGCGCCGCTGCCACCTCGCGGGCGGCCAGCTCTTCGATATCCTCTTCCGGAAAATCGATGGCCGCTTCCAGGTGGGCGATCAGCCGGAGGATCTCCTGGCGGAAGGCGCGGACCTTCTGGGAAAATGCGCCCGCCAGGTGGCCGACCGCCAGCCGTAGCGAAGCGTCAGTCTTGGCGCGAATGACGTCAATCACCGCCTCGGCCTGGCTGAGATCGAGGCGGCCGTTCAGAAAAGCCCGTTTGGTAAATTCGCCGGGCTCGGCCGCCCGGGCCCCGGCGGCCAGCACGAGGGCAAGAATGCGCCTGAGGGGCAGCGGTCCCCCGTGACAGTGAATCTCTACCACGTCTTCGCGGGTATAAGAAAAAGGAGCCCTCATAATAAGCAAGAGGACCTCGTCCACCGTCTGGCCGTCGGCCGGGTCGACGATATGGCCATAGGCGGCGAAACGCGACGGTTGCCCCGAGGCCGGCCGGCCTCCGATCCCACGAAACAGGCCATCGGCGATGGCCACCGACGCCGGGCCGCTTAGGCGGACAATGCCGATGCCTCCCTCGCCCACGGCAGTGGCGACAGCGGCGATGGTGTCGTCTGAGAACACCGCACGCACCTCCTGTCTGGATAATGTTGAAAAATCCCCCGCGTCCGGGAAAATTATACGACAAACCCAGTAATAAAAACTATTACTGGGTCAAAGTCTCGCGGCTATTTTTTCAGGGATACGACTACCCGGCGGAACGGTTCCTCGCCCTCGCTGAAGGTCGCCACCTTCGGGTCATCCTGCAGCGTCATGTGGATAACCTTGCGCTCGTGGGGACTCATGGGCTCGAGAACGACCTTGTCGCCCCGCGACTTAACCTGATCGGCGATACGCAGCGCCAGCCTGGCCAGCGTCTCCTCCCGCCGTTTCCGGTAATCTTCGACGTCAAGAACGATCCTGATCCGATCTTCGGCGTCGCGGTGGGCAGCAAGGCTTGTCAGGTACTGGAGCGCATCGAGCGTCTGCCCGTGCTTGCCGATCAGGATTCCCAGATCGTCGCCCCTGAGGTTGAAGGTAACATGGTCCACGTGGGTCATCTTCTCGATCTTGACGTCGAGTTTCATGGCCTTGAAAACCTGCAGCAGGAACTGTTTCGCCGCTTCGACCGTTTCATTGTCCGGCAGGATAGGCCGGGCCTCCTTCTCGGCCCTGACCGGCCGTTCCTTCTGCGGGGCAGCGTCCTTTGCCGGCGCCGTCTTCACCGTTACGCGTACGCGTGCCGGTTTGCCGCCGAGGAAGCCGAACAACCCTTTGCTTGGCTCCTCGAGTACTTCGTATTCGATTTGCTCCCGGCTGACTCCCAGTTCGACCACTGCGGCCTCGATGGCTTCATCGACCGTCTTGCCGGCTTTTTCCACGGTGTTCATGAACGCGCCCCTTCCTGTGTCACGGCCTGGGGACGATACAGCCACCACTGCTGGGCGATCTGGACGAGGTTGCTTACCACCCAGTAGAGGCCGAGCCCGGCCGGAAAAGTAATGGTTATATAGCCGATAAACAGCGGCATGAACATCAGCATCATCTTATTCTGCTGCGACTGGTCGGTCGAGGTCTGCTTGGTGGATACGTAGGTGGTGATAGCTGCCAGTGCCGGCAATATGTAGTAAGGATCGCTGGGGTTGTCCTGTGCCAGGTTGGCCAGCCAGAGAAAGCTGGGGTTGCTGACATAGGTATATTCCTTGATGGCGAAAAAGATAGCGATGAAAAAAGGCATCTGGATAACCAGCGGCAGGCAGCCGGCCAGCGGATTGACGCCGGCATCCCGGTAAAGGGAGGCGACCTCCTTGTTGAGCTTCTCCTTGTTATCCTTATATTTTTCCTGGAGAGCTTTCATTTTTGGGGCTATATCCTGCATAGCTTTCATCGATTTAACCTGCTTGACGGTCAGCGGATACAGCACCATCTTGATGGCGATGGTCAACAAAATAATCGCTATACCGTAGCTTGGAAAACCGGCCTTCGCCGTTATATTGTAAAAAAAGGTCAGCGCCGCTTTCATCAAGTCGGTTAGATAATCAAATCCTGGCAATAAACTCACTTCCTTTATCCGATATGCAGACGAAACAGTCAGCGAACAGGATCATAGCCGCTGTCCCCGAAAGGATGGCAACGCAAAACACGCCGCACGGCCATCTTCAGGCCGACGAAGGCGCCGTACTTTTCAATGGCTTCTAGGGCGTATTCAGAGCAGGTAGGAACATAACGGCAGGTTGGCGGTTTCAGCGGCGACAAGAAATTGCGGTAAAAGCGGATAGCCGCCAGCAGCAGTGGTTTCAATACTACCACCCTACTCTCCAAGAATTTTGGCTCTGGCGCACAGTTGCAGAAAAGCCGCCGTAACAGTTGGCAATTTCTCCTCAATCATAGACTGGCGACCGACAAGCAAGAGGTCGACGCCATCAACAAGCTTGTGTTGATTGAGTCGGTAAGCTTCCCGTAAAAGGCGTTTCACCCGGTTGCGGACAACCGCAACCCCGAGGCGCTTGCCGGCAGCGAAGCCGACCCGGCGGCTGCCGCCGCGCCCGGGAAGGACATAAAGCACCAAATGCCGGTTGGCAACGGATTTTCCCAACCGGTAGACAGCCTGAAAACTCTTGTTTTTGCGCAACAAGCCGCTCTTTGGTAGTTTGTGCATCAAATCAATCCTGTCAAAGGACTAAGAAAAGACTTGGCTTGCGCCAAGTCTTTTGACGCCGGCGGTCCAGATAATTAAGACCACACCCTCGGATCGGCTAGGCAGACAGACGCTTGCGGCCTCTGGCCCGACGGCTTTTCAGCACCAGACGGCCACCCTTTGTTTTCATGCGTTCACGGAAGCCATGGGTTCTCTTTTTCCACAAAGTGTTGGGCTGGTAAGTACGCTTCATTTATTTACACCTCCCTTGAGTAAAAGCGCGATAAAACCCCATGATAAAATATTGCATTTTTAACTATTTAAGATTATAGACCAGTCATTCCTCAAGTGTCAAGAATTTTGCGGCCTATGGCTGTGGATAATTTTGCCGCCTTCACCTGTTTGCCAAAACAAACTGTTGATAACTTGTCCATGTTTTGCTAATATAAAATAGAAATAGGCGACAGGCATGGACTATTTCCGCCATTAAATTTACATAAGCCACAAACCCCGAAAACTATACACGGTAAGGGATTTAGCTTTCTGCCGGTGTATTTTTTTTTCGTCAAAACCCTTGATTGAGCAGCTTTTATTCACACTTGTTGATAAAGGTGTGGATAACTTATGTAGAGTTCCTTTTGGCGAGGACTTGTCATTGGAAAGGACGGATTATATGGACAGTGCTCATATGGCAGCCGTGTGGGAACAAGTATTGGCGCTTACCGAAAAAGAAATCATCAAACCGATTTTCGATACCTGGATAAGGGCGACAATTCCCCTGTCCCTTAGCGACACAACCCTGGAAATCGGCACCCCCAGCCAGTTCATTAAAGACTGGATCGAAACCCGCTACTCGACCACCATTCAAAACACCGTCCAACAAGTTCTCAAACGGCCGGTGCAGGTTAAATTCATCAATTTGAATCTTGACAGCGAACGAACGGCCAGCGAGGAAACAACGGCCACCGCCGGCGAACCGGTAGTCATTGTTAAAGAAAACGAACCGCCTCTCGCTGAAGCTGCATTAATTTCGCCCACAGTCGCCGACGGCCGGAAAACCGTCAATGCCACCGAAGATCCGCTGAGCTCCCTTAACCCCAAATATACCTTCGAAACCTTCGTTATCGGCAACTCCAACCGCTTTGCCCACGCCGCCTCACTGGCAGTGGCCGAAGTACCGGCCAAGGTTTACAACCCCTTTTTCATCTATGGCGGCGTCGGCCTCGGCAAAACACATTTGATGCACGCCATCGGCCACCGGATCAGGCAAAATCATTCGCACCTTAAGGTATTATATATCTCAAGCGAAAAATTTACAAATGAACTGATAAATTCCATCAGGGACGGCAACCCAGAAAGTTTTCGTCAGAAATACCGGAATATCGACGTCCTGCTGGTCGACGACATCCAGTTTCTTTCCAAGAAAGAACATACTCAAGAAGAGTTTTTCCATACTTTCAATACTTTACACGAGGCTAATAAACAAATTATTATTTCCAGCGACCGGCCGCCGCGGGAAATCCCGACCCTCGAAGACCGTCTGCGTTCCCGCTTCGAGTGGGGCCTTATTACCGACATTCAGGCGCCTGATCTGGAAACCCGTATCGCCATACTACGCAAAAAAGCTATGCTCGAAGGCTTTACCATGCCGAACGATGTCATGGTCTACATAGCCAGCCGCATCGACAACAACATTCGCGAACTTGAAGGGGCCCTTATCAGGGTTATGGCTTACGCGTCCTTAACCAACCAGAGTATCGACATTAACCTGTCAACCGAAGCTCTCCGCGACATTTTCCCCAACAGCCGGCCCCGCCAGATAACCATGGACCATATCCAGCAGGTCGTAGCCAACTATTTCAAAATCAAACAGGACGACCTTATTGCCAAAAAACGGACCCGCAACGTCGCCTATCCCCGTCAGATAGCCATGTACCTCTGCCGGGAAATGACCGAAACCTCGCTGCCGCGCATCGGCGAAATCTTTGGCGGCCGCGACCATACCACGGTAATTCACGCTCATGACAAAATCAGCCGCGAACGCAACGAAGATATAAAATTAAACAATATATTGAAGGAATTAGCGAAACGTATCGAAAGTGTATAAGTGTGTTGGTAACATCTGAATTATTTTGTCTAGGCATGTTGGCGGATTTTTGTCGAAAATTTTTGTTGATAAGCAATCTGCTGTCGAATAACTTTATCTACAATCTATCAACAGGGAATCAGCTCGTTTCGACGTATTTTTCAAAGTATATCCACATATCTACAGCGCCTAATACTATGACGGCTATTTTATCATTCTATGTTTTTTATAACCGTAATATACCAGTGGGAGGTAAAAACATATGAAAATTATTTGCCCGAAAGACGAACTCCACCGGGCCGTACAAACCGTTCAAAAGGCTGTGGCTACGAAAACACCGCTGCCCATTCTTACAGGCATTTATCTTAGCGCCAGTGGCAGTGAACTCCAACTACAGGCGACCGACTACGAAGTGGGTATAAGTTGCACCATCGCCGCTACGGTCGAAGAATCGGGCGCGGTGGTATTGGCTGGTCGCTATTTTCAGGAACTTGTCCGACGTTTGCCGGGGGAAACGGTGGAAATTGCCTCCAGCCTGGAAGACCGGACAATAAAGGTTTCCTCCCAAAACTCGCAGTTCAACCTTCTCAGTCTGCCGGCTGAAGAGTTCCCTGTCCTAAAACCGGTTATTAGCGATAATGTGATGAAAGTGCAAGACGCTGTTCTGCGGGATCTTATCCGGAAAACGGTTTTTGCCTGCGCTGCCGACGAAGCCAGGCCGGTATTTACCGGCGGCCTACTGGAAATGGACGGCACGGAAGTCCGCATGGTGGCCACCAATACCCACCGCCTGGCTTTAAAGAAAGGTCAACTGACCGCCGGCAACGGCACCGCCAAAATGATAATTCCAGCCAAAATCCTCAATGAACTGGCCAGATTGCTGGCAACGGACGAACCCGAGGAAGTAAGCATTTTGTGGCAGAAAAACCAGGTAGGCATAGTTTTTGATAATGTTTATATTATTTCCCGGCTGATCGAAGGCCAGTTCCCCGACTATAATAAAGTTATACCGGCAAATTACGCGACAACCGTAAAACTAAATACCGACCAGTTCCTGGACGCGGTTGAGAGGGTTTCTCTGCTGGCCCGCGACGGCGAATACAATGTTGTCAAATTCAACTTTAAAAACAATGAAGTTATAATTTCTTCAAATAATCCCGATATCGGCAAGGCCCGGGAGGCAGTGGCTGCCGAAACGAACGGCAACGAACTGGAAATTGCCTTCAATGCAAAATATGTAACCGATATTCTGAAAAATATTGACAGCGAAGAACTCACTCTGTCGCTTAACACGCCGCTCAGCCCGGCTGGCATAAAAGCAGCGGCTGATGACAACTATATCTATATAATCACTCCGGTGAGGACGAGCTAGGAGAAAGACAGTGGAACCGGAAAATGTTCTGATTAATACGCAGACCATCCAGCTTGACCAGTTTTTGAAATGGTCGGGTGCGGCTGCTTCCGGCGGCGAAGCGAAAACGATGACCGAAAATGGCCTAGTATCGGTCAACGGTGTTGTTGTTAGCGAGCGGCGTAAAAAGCTCCAGCCTGGCGATCTGGTTATCGTCGGAGGAATTGGCAGCTATAGGGTTGTCGGCGGCTAAAGGTGGCAGCATGAGGGTAGAACGGCTCATTCTTCGTAATTTCCGCAACTATGCCGCGCTTAATGTCGATTTTACTAATAATGTGAATATATTTATCGGCGAGAACGCTCAAGGAAAAACCAACATTCTTGAAGCGATTTATCTTGGTGCGGTGGGTCGCTCCCACCGCACAGCCGAAGACGACGATCTGGTAAAATGGGAAGAAAATAGTGCCAGCGTCGATCTTTTTTTTACTCGCCAAGGAGTTGCCCATCAGCTGGGGTTTCGCCTTATAAGCGGCAAAAACAAGGAAATAATATTTAATGAGTATCCGATCAAGCCGCGGGAAGTAGTTGGCTCTCTCAACGTTGTGCTGTTTTCGCCTGAGGATCTATGGCTGATAAAAGGGCTGCCTAACCTTCGTCGGCGGTTTCTCGATATAGAAATATCCCAGGCTTTGCCGCTGTATTACCGGCAACTCCTGCAATACAACCGGGTGATCACTCAGCGCAACAACCTGCTAAAGAAAATCGCCGAGCGTAAGGCTCAGGCCGATCTTCTGGAATCATGGGACGAACAGCTGGCCAAACTGGCTGCCTTTATTGTTGGCAAGCGGCTGGAAGCGGTTAAAAAACTGGGGATGCTGGCCAACCTTATGCACCGCCGGCTGACCGCCAGCCGGGAAAACCTGGCCTTTGCCTACGTAATGACCGGCGGCGAAGACGCCGATTACAGCAATCTCCAGCCGTGGTATAGCCGCCGCCTGGCTTCTGCCCGCGATATCGACATTTTGCGAGGCAGTACCTCGGTGGGCCCGCACCGCGACGATATTTTGCTGAAGGTCAACGGCAAAGATTTGCGTAATTTCGGCTCCCAGGGCCAGCAGCGGACCGGCATTCTGGCCCTCAAGCTGGCCGAGTTGGAATTTTTGAAATCGGAGACCGGAGAATATCCGGTACTCCTGCTCGACGATGTCATGAGCGAGCTCGACGGCATGAGGCGGGAGCAACTGCTGTCCTTCATCCGGGACCGCGTACAGACGTTTATTACCGCCACCGACCAGAGCCTGCTGCCGGCGGTACGGGCCGGCCATTATTACCGGATAAGTGCCGGGGCGATTGTGGAGTGAGAAATATGCATTCTCTCCGGGATATAATGACGCAGCTTGTGAAAAATCTCGGCCTCGGCCCGCGCTTCCGGGCCGAGCTTATCGTGCTTCACTGGCGGGACATCGTCGGCAGTGAAATAGCTCTTCACACCCAGCCGGGGAAAGTACGCCGCGGCGTATTGACGGTAGCGGCGAAAAACGCGGTATGGGCCCATCATCTGACCACCCTCAAAGAAGAGATAATCGCCAAGCTTAATGCCTTTGCCGGCGAAAAAGCGGTCAGTGATTTACGGTTTCAGGCAGGATATTTCCAAAACGACCAGAATGAAGAAATAAATAGCGACGATGAAGAAACGGCCAAGTTTCCTCGCCCGCTATTGGACGAAAATGAACTTAAAGCGGTGGATGGTTTAGTCGCCGTCGTCGATGACGAAGATATCCGCCGCAAGCTTAAGCGCCTCCTTACAAAGGAGGCGACTTTGCGGAAGGCGCGCAAGCAGCAGTCCTGGCAAAGCTGCGCCCGTTGCGGTGTCCTCTGCTCGCCGAAAACGTCACTGTGTTCGGCCTGTGCCTTGGCAGCGCGGACCGAGGCAACAGCCGCCGTCCGGCAGATGCTGCGGGACGCTCCCTGGCTTAGTTATGAAGAATGCCGCCCCTATGCCGAAAGCTGCCGGCCGAGCGATTACCGGATAGCCAAGGCCGAGCTGATTGATACCCTAGTGAAAGAACTCGGCCCGGACGAAATCGACTCCCTGAAGCTCATGGCCCTGGCTATGCTGCTTTACGGGGTGAAACCGCAGGCGGTCAATCAGGAACTTATCGATAAAACCCAGGCCAGGATTAGGAGGAAAAAGCATGTTTCTTCACCTCGGGGCTGATACCGTTATTCCCTTACGGGACGTGATCACCATTACCGACCTTAAGGCGGTCCGCTCAGGGATTAACGAAGAATTTCTAAGGGTCATGCAGGAAGAAAAAATGATTGAGGATATTTCCGAAAACAACGCAAAAAGCTTTGTCGTAACCGATAAAAAGGTATATCTGTCAGCCATTTCGTCTACTACTCTTAAAAAGCGGGCCCAATTCCTGCTGGAAGAAGAAGACGGAGACTAAAAACAGGCTAATTTTTTGCTATGGGGCAGGAGGTACTAAATGAACGAGACTACCGTCAATGGAAATTACGGCGCTGAACAAATACAGGTACTTGAAGGGCTGGAGGCTGTTCGCCGCCGGCCTGGCATGTATATAGGCAGCACCTCGTCGAGGGGTCTTCACCACCTGGTATACGAAGTGGTGGACAACAGTATCGACGAAGCCTTGGCCGGCTACTGCAGCAAGGTCGAGGTCATCATCCACCAGGATAACAGCGTCACCGTCACCGACAACGGCCGCGGCATTCCGGTTGACATGCACGAATCTGGCCTGCCGGCGGTCGAGCTCGTTCTCACCAAACTGCACGCCGGCGGCAAGTTCGGCGGCGAAGGCTACAAGGTCTCAGGCGGCCTCCACGGAGTAGGCGTGTCGGTTGTCAACGCCCTCAGCGAGTGGCTGAACGTCGAAGTTAAACGCGGCGGCAAAGTCTATCAGATAAAGTTCGCCCGCGGCATCGTGGTAAGCCCGCTTGAACCAATCGGCACGACCGATGAGACCGGTACTAAGGTAACCTTCAAGCCGGACGGCGAGATTTTTGAGGAAACGATTTTCTCCCTCGATACGCTCGAACACCGCCTGCGGGAGCTGGCCTTCCTCAACCGCAATATCGTCATCAGCCTCAGTGACGAGCGGGCCGACATCAAAAAGGACTTCCACTACGAAGGCGGCATCAGCTCCTTTACCAAGCACCTCAACAAGAACAAAGACATGCTCCATCCTGAGCCGATTTACCTGACAGGCAACCGCGATGACACCATCGTCGAGATTGCCATGCAATATAACGACGGCTACGTCGAGACCATTTTCTCCTATGTCAACAACATCAACACTCAGGAAGGCGGCACCCACCTCAGCGGCTTCAAGACGGCCCTGACCCGCTCGATCAACGACTATGCCCGCAAATACAACATGCTCAAGGAAAACGACGAGAACCTCAGCGGCGAAGATGTCCGCGAGGGACTGACGGCCATAATCAGTCTCAAGGTAAGCGAGCCCCAGTTCGAGGGTCAGACCAAGACCAAGCTCGGCAACAGCGAAGTCCGCGGGATAGTCGACACCATCCTGTTCGAGGGCCTCAACGAGTTTTTTGAAGAGAACCCGGCAGTCACCAAGAAGATTATCGAAAAGGCCGTGCTGGCCTCGCGGGCCCGCGACGCTGCCCGCAAAGCCCGCGAACTCACCCGCCGCAAGAGCGCCCTCGAGGTCAGCTCGCTGCCCGGCAAACTGGCCGACTGCTCGAGCAAAGATCCTGAGCAGACCGAGATATACCTTGTCGAAGGCGATTCGGCCGGCGGCTCGGCCAAGCAGGGACGCGACCGGCGGTTCCAGGCCATCCTGCCGCTGCGCGGCAAAATCCTCAACGTTGAGAAAGCCCGTCTGGACAGAATCCTCAACAACGAGGAAATCCGGGCGATGATCACCGCCTTCGGCTGTGGTATCT
>JAEZLU010000287.1 GCA_023415075.1 Bacillota bacterium | reverse complement strand
GTTACCCAGGCGATAGCCGAAGGCCGTACGGTCGTTCTCAGCCTGGCGCCATCGTTCGTCGCCGCCTTTCCCGAATATCGACCCGCCGACCTTCTGGCCGCCCTGGCCGGCCTGGGTTTTACCACCGTCGAAGAAACAGCGGTGGGGGCCGAGATTGTCTCCGATTTTTACAACAGGTTGCTGCACACGGCCGACAAGCCGGTAATCTCGGCCTGCTGCCCGGTTGTCGTTGCCGTGGTCAAAAAATACTTTCCCGCCCTTGTCGAAAACCTGGCGCCGGTGGCCTCGCCCATGCAGGCCCATGCCCATATTTTGCGGCGACGCTTCGGCGCCGGTGCTTTCATCGTTTTCGCCGGTCCCTGTATAGGCAAACTGGCTGAGGGTCGGGAGTCGGTCAGCCAGGTGGATGCCGTCCTGACCTTCGAGCAACTGAAAGATTGGCTGACGTCCGCCCGGCCGGCCCCGGTCCAGGCAGCCGCAACGGCGACAATCGCCCCCGGCCATGTCCGTTATTACCCTATCCCCGGCGGCATTCTCAAATCGTTCGTCCAGAGTGAGTCGACGGCTACTGATATTATCGCCGTCGACGGCCTGGACAACTGTATGGAGGTCTTCGCCAGCCTGCTTTCAGGCGAAATATCTCCCCGGTTCGTCGAGGCCCTAGCCTGTGCCGGCGGCTGCATTAACGGGCCGGTGAGCGGCCGGGCCAAAGCCCTGCCGGCCAAACGCCTCAAGGTGGCCGAATTCGCCGTCGCCGGCAACCGCGAGCCCTCAGCCGGGCCGCCGCCGGATATCGACTTCACCCGCCGGCATGTCGCCGATCCTTTCAAAGAATACCTGCCACCTGAGGATAAAATCCGCGAGGTTCTGAAACTTACCGGTAAACTCAGCAAGCAGGATGAAAAAGACTGCGGCGCCTGCGGCTACAATACCTGCCGTGAAAAAGCCATCGCTGTCTGTCAGGGCCTCACCGAAATCGACACCTGCGTTCCTTATATGCGTTCTAAAGCCGAGTCGCTGGCCAATTTTATCGTCGAATACTCCCTCAATGCCATTGTCGTCGTTAATCGCGACATGGTCATCCAAGAGTTCAATCCGGCGGCCGAACAGCTTTTCGGCCGCAGCAAGGAAACGGTCAAAGGCAGCCGCCTGTCCCGCTTCATGGACTGCACTGCCATCGAGGCGGCCGCCGCCGCCGGCGAAAAGACGGCCGGCAAGCGGGTGGAAATGCCCGCCCTCCGGCGGGTCGGCAGTCAGAACATCATCCCCCTGCCCGAGCATGACCTCATCATCGTCGCCATCAGTGATATTACCGACCAGGAAAAACAGGCCCGTGAGCTTGAGCAGATCAAGCTGCAGACAGTCGAAAAAGCCTCGGAGATCATCAACAAGCATATGCAAGTCGCCCAGGAGATCGCCGGACTCCTAGGGGAAACGACGGCTGAGACCAAGGCGACCCTCTTGGAACTTGTCGGCCTCCTCAAGGTGAAAGGCAAGAACTGATGGCTGCCCTCTACGCCGAAATCGCCGTCGCCCAGCTCGCAAAAACCGGCGAGGAGCTGTGTGGCGACAAAGTGGAAATAAGCCGCGGCGACCGGACTACCACCGTCGTCCTGTCCGACGGACTGGGCAGCGGTGTCAAGGCCAACATCCTGGCGACCCTGACGACCAAGATCGCTTCATCGCTATTAAAGCGGGATGTGCCGCTGCCCGAGGTTGTCAACACTATCGCCCAGACCCTGCCGGTCTGCCGCGAACGAAAGATTGCCTATTCGACCCTCCATATTGTAAAAATACTGTCGTCAGGTGAGGTGCGGATCGTCGAGTTCGACTGCCCGGCTTCCTTTCTCCTGCGCGGCGGCAAGGTAGTCGCCATCCCCACCCGTGAAAAGCTTGTAGCCGGCAAGGCCATCCGCGAAGGCAGCCTTCAGCTGCAGGAGGATGACGTCGTAGTCGCCGTCAGCGACGGTGTCATCCACGCCGGCATCGGCGGCCTTTTGAAGCTTGGCTGGAACTGGCAGGGTATCGCCGGCGAATTGGCGGCTGCCGGCCTGGCGGAAAATGATGCCGAGACGATCGCCGGCCGGATACTGGACTGCTGCAACGGCTACTACATGGGCCGCCCCGGCGACGACTCAACCGTCGTTGCCGTCAAAATCCGCCGGCCGCGCCAGCTTACCCTGCTGACTGGTCCCCCGGCCAACCGGGACATGGACGAAATGATTGTCAAGCGCTTCTTGCGCAGTCCCGGCCGGCGGGTTATTGCCGGCGGCACAACCGCCAACATCGTCGGCCGGATTACCGGCCGGCCGGTAAGGGTCGAACTGGCCTACGACGATCCGGAGATACCGCCGACCGCTTCCATAGAAGGCATCGATCTTACAACCGAAGGGGTGCTGACCCTCACGGCCGCCACCTCCCGCCTGGCACGGCCCAAAGCCCTGCGGGGCCAGGAAAGGCGCGACGGCGCCACCATGCTGGCCCGTCTGCTTTTGGAGGCCGACACTATCGAAGTGCTGGCCGGCACGGCCGTCAACCCGGCCCACCAAAACCCCAATTTCCCATCCCAGATTAATATAAAGGGTCAGGTTCTTGGCCAGTTGCGGGAGAAACTCGAGGCCCTCGGCAAGCAAGTAACCATCGAATGGGTGTAAAGGAGACCAACCAATGGCTACGCTGATTATCGAAGTATGTCTCGGAACATCCTGCCATCTTATGGGCTCCCAGGCCCTCCTGAGCGCCATCGAAGCTTTGCCGCCCGAGCGGCGGGTGCGGATCGACCTTAGGGGCGTCACCTGCCTCAAGAGTTGCCGCAAAGGTCCGACCGTAAGGATTAACGGCGTTGTTCTGGCCGAAATGACCCCCGACCGCCTGCTGGCGGTTATCGAAGATAGTTTATAACAACCGGAGGTAAAGCATGTTCCAGCTAAGTGAGGTCGCAAAACTGCGGCGCAAGGTTCTGGCGGAAATCAGCCGGCTGACCTTTGCCGGCCGCCTGGCGACTGATATAACCGAAATCCTCAGCACGGTGGTCACTGAAGACGGCCCCCGCTACCGCTGCTGCGTCCATAAGGAGCGGGCCGTTCTTAAGGATCGCATCAACCTCGCTCTAAGCCAGCCGATCGGCACGCCGCTCGACCAAGCGGCCCAGGCCGCCCTGGACGGCCAGACGGCCGACCTGCCGGTGATGAATGTGCTGCCGGAGGCCTGCGACCGTTGTCCGATCGACAAGTTCCTGGTTACCGACGCCTGTCGCAACTGCCTGGCGCACAACTGCATCGCCAGTTGTCCCCGCAAGGCGATAATGGTGGTTCAGAACCGGGCCTACATCGACAAGGCGAAATGCGTAGAGTGCGGCTTGTGCAAGCGGTCGTGCTCCTATGGGGCGATCATCGAAATCAGCCGCCCCTGCGAGCGGGCCTGCGACCTCAAAGCCGTCACTGCCGGCAGCGACCGGCGGGCGTACATCGACCAGGACAAATGCGTCAGTTGCGGCGCCTGCAAACAAGCCTGCCCGTTTGGCGCCATCGCCGACTGGTCGGCGATCGTCCAGGTAATCCGGCAGCTTCGTCAGGGCAGGAAGGTTCATGCCCTGCTGGCTCCGACCTTTGTCGGCCAGTTCGGCCCCAAGGTCAAGCCGGCCCAGATTGTGGCCGGACTGCGGCGGATGGGTTTCGCCGACGTCGTCGAAGCTTCCGTGGGCGCCGATATCGTCGCCCTGGCTGAAGCCCGCGAGTTCGTCGAGGCCGTACCAAACCACCAGCCGTACATGACCACTTCCTGCTGTCCAGCCTTCGCCGCCATGGTCACCAAGCATTCGCCGGCAGCCGCCGATAAGGTGTCGACAACCGTTTCGCCGATGGTTGCGACCGCGAAACTGATCAAAGAGGAGGATGCAGAGGCCGTCGTCGTCTTCATCGGTCCTTGCACCGGCAAAAAAGAAGAGGCCCGCAGGAGCGGCGGCCTGGTCGATTATGTCCTCACCTTTGAAGAGGTAGCCGCCATGCTGGTGGGGGCCGACATCAATGTCGCCGAGATTGAGGCCGAGCCGATGGTCCCGGCGTCCTCGCGGGCCGGCGTCAACTTCGCCCGCGCCGGCGGCGTTACCCAGGCGGTGGCCGCCGTCCTGGCCGACATCGCCCCCACAGCCGAACTAAAGCCTTTGCGGGCCGACGGCCTGGCCGATTGCAAGGCCGCCCTGGCCAAACTGCAGGCAGGTGAAGGCAACTTCCTCGAAGGGATGGCCTGCCCGGGAGGCTGTGTCGGCGGCTCGGGAATACTGATCGATCAGGCAATCGGCGGCAAGCTTGTCGAAATATACGCAACCGGCGCCGCGGCGACGGCCGCTCCCGAAAATCCGGACGCCGTGGCCAGAGCCGGCAAGGATTCCTGGCACCGTTCATGAGGAAAAATAACAGCAGTTACTTTTCCGGCCGGCGCTCTTCCCAAAACGCTCAGCTTATGCTAAAATATTGCCTGACCTAGAATGTTGGAGGGAAACGGCATGTCAGGACACTCTAAATGGGCAAATATCAAACGCCGTAAAGGCAAAGTCGACGCCATCCGCGGCAAGGTGACCACCAAAATAAGTCGCGAGATAACCATCGCCGTGCGGATGGGCGGTGCCGACCCTAGCGGCAACATGCGGCTTAAGCTGGCGCTTCAGAAAGCCAAGGAGAACAATATTCCCAAGGATAACATCCAGCGGGCCATCCAGAAAGGCCAGGGGGCCCTGGATGGCGGCAACTACGAAGAAATACTCTACGAAGGCTACGGCCCCGGCGGCGTGGCTGTTCTGCTGGAAATTATGACCGATAACCGCAACCGTACGGCGGCCGATATCCGCCACCTCTTTACCAAGTACGGCGGCAACCTCGGCGAATCGGGCTGCGTCAACTGGATGTTCGACAAAAAGGGTCTTTTCCTGGTTGACAAGGCGCCGGCCATTAATGAGGAGGACCTTATGCTGCTGGCCATCGAGGCCGGGGCCGAGGACTTCAAGGCCGAAGACGATCAGTATGAGATAACCACTGCCCCCGACGACTGGGAGAGTGTGCGCGAAGCCCTCGAAAAGGCCAAGGTCACGGTGACCACCGCCCAGATAACCATGGTGCCGCAGACTACGGTCGAGCTTACCGGCGACGACGCCGTCAAAATGCTCAAACTTATGGACGCTCTCGAGGACCACGACGATGTCCAGGAAGTCTATACCAACGTTGACCTTGACGAAGACCTGCTGGAAGAGTAGCATAGACCGTTTTTCGCAATAACCCCCCGGCTTTCAAGCCGGGGGGTTATTTGTATAACTTTTGCTTATTTTGGCAATAATGGGGACAACATCAGTAAGAGGAGTGTTTACGATGTTGCCGTTTCCCAAAATAGCCAAAAAGCGGTTTTGGCTGGCTTCGGCTGTTGCTTTGCTGCTGGGGCTGGCCGCCTATTTCGCCGGCTTCCTGTCGTGGTCGGACGGGCTAAGGCCGCCGCCGTCCGAGGTTGCCCGCCAGGATTCCAGGATAAAAATCGGTGCCGACACCGAGTTGGTCCAAAAAATAGTATATCTGAAATGCGGGGACGAGGAGATTTTCCGCAGTAAACCGGCCGACAACCTCATAGGCCTGAACCTGAACCAGGTGCAGAAAGTATACACCGGTTGGACGATCGACAAGTTCGATCCGCGGGAAGTCGAGATGTCGCTGGCAGTGGGCAGCTATTGCCGCGAGCATGCCAACAACATGTTCATCGGCCTCAAGGACGGTTTTGTGGCCGTCTTCTCCGGCAAACCCGGGCCACGGGCCATAATTCGGGAAGTTACCCGGATTCCGGCGAGCGATCTCAGCCCGGAAGACCAGGAGGAACTGCGACACGGCCTTGTAGTTCAGTCGCGGGAGGAGGTTCTCCGGACCCTGGAAGGCATGCAATCCCGCTAACTACGGCCGTTGATAAGCACCCATCTGCGTTGTCCTCGCAAGGAGGAGGCCGCCGTTCTAAAGCGCTGAAGCGCCAAGAACGGCGCACTTGTTCCCGCGGGCGCTTGCTAGCGTACGTTCCCAGTACGCTGCCGAGCGCTGACGCCATCCATGGCGCGCTCGGCACTAGGCCCATCCGGGGCCGTCGTCGCTGCACGCCCGGCGGAGCCGCCTAGCAGTTGGGCACTTCTGAACGGCCTAAGGCGACAAGTTTCTTATTAACAAGTTCAGGCTGGAGAGTAACGAAGCTAGGCGACGTTTATTTCCAGCTTGATTTTTTTTGCAGCAAACATACTTTCGCCCTCTATTGGAGGAATACGGTTAAAAGCCGTCGAATTACCGTTTGACAAGGGAGGGCTTACCATGCTGATACTGGGGATCGACCCCGGAACGGCCATTTGCGGCTTTGGCTTCGTCTGTGCCGAAGGCAGCCGCATCAAGGCCATCACCTACGGCGCGGTTGAGACAAGCCCCGCCCTGGACGCGGCCAGCCGACTGGCCGTCATCTTCCGCGAACTGGACGGGCTGATGAAGAAGCACCGGCCGGATATTGTCGGCGTCGAAAAGCTGTTTTTCAACAAGAACGTCACCACCGCCATGTCGGTCGGCCAGGCCCGCGGCGTCATCCTGCTCGCGGCCGCCCTGAACGGCATTCCGGTGCTGGAGTGTACGCCGCTCCAGGTCAAACAGGCGGTTGTCGGCTACGGCAAAGCCACCAAGGAACAGGTCATTTATATGACCCAGAAGCTCCTCTGCCTGCCGGCCAAACCCCATCCCGACGATGTGGCCGACGCCTTGGCGGTGGCCATTTGCACCGCCCATTCGCATACCATGAGCTTAGTGAGGGAAAGCAAGCGATGATCGGTTATCTTAAAGGAACAGTAGCCCAGTTATCCGGCGAATACTGCTTTCTCGACGTCCAGGGTGTCGGCTACCGGGTCTTCATTCCGTCCTCGACCAGGCAGCAGCTTGCCCTTAATGCGACGACCACCCTCTATACGTATCTCAACGTGCGCGAGGACGCCTTGCTTCTGTACGGCTTCTATTCTAACGACGAGTACGAGCTTTTCCAACACCTTATCGGTATCACCGGCGTTGGTCCCAAGGTGGCTCTCGGCGTACTGTCGGCCATCAACCCGGCCGATTTCCGGGTGGCCGTCAGCCAGAACAACGCCGCCCTCCTGACCCGCATCCCCGGCATCGGCAAAAAAACGGCCGAACGGCTTATTCTCGAACTCAAGGATAAACTCGGCCTGGGTGCCGGCCAGCAGCCGGCGGCCAAGCTGGATGCCTTCACCGGCGCCGCTGTCCAGGACGCCGCCCAGGAGGCGCTTCAGGCCCTTGTTGCCCTCGGTTACAGCCAGGGCGAGATCATTCCCCTTATCCACAAAGTCAAAGCCGACGGCCAGAGCGCCGAACAACTGATAAAGCTCGTCTTGAAAGAGTTCGCCAGGAGGTAGCACCAGATGGAAGAACGAATCCTCGCCGGCGGCGAGCAGGATGCCGACAATTGGCAATACAGCCTGCGGCCGCGCCGGCTTGTCGAATATATAGGCCAGGACCAGGTAAAGCAGAATCTGTCGATTTTCATCCAGGCCGCCGTCTCCCGCGGCGAAGCCCTCGACCATGTCCTTCTCTATGGGCCGCCCGGCTTGGGCAAGACCACCCTTGCCGGCATAATCGCCAATGAACTTGCCGTCAGCTTCCGGGTGACCTCCGGGCCGGCCATCGAACGGCCGGGCGACCTGGCGGCGCTGCTCACAAACCTGGGCGACAAGGATGTCCTGTTCATCGATGAGATCCACCGCATGCCGCGCGGCGTCGAAGAGATACTGTACACCGCCATGGAGGATTACGCCCTCGACATTATTATCGGCAAAGGGCCGAGTGCCCGCTCGATCCGCCTCGACCTGCCGCGCTTCACTCTTGTCGGCGCCACTACCCGGGCCGGGACCTTGACCGCGCCCCTGCGGGACCGCTTCGGCGTGGTCTGCCGGCTGGAATACTACGAGACCGGCCACCTCGAATGTATTATTAAGCGGGCCGCGGAGATACTGAACATTGCCATCGACGACCACGGCGCCCGTGAGATCGCCTGCCGGTCACGGGGCACGCCGCGGGTGGCCAACCGCCTCCTCAAAAGGGTGCGCGACTTCGCCCAGGTTGCCGGCGACGGCGTCATCACCGCAGCGATTGCCGATAAGGCCCTGGCCATGCTGGAAGTCGATAAGAGCGGTCTCGACAAAACCGATCGCCGCCTGCTGACGACCATTATCAGCAAGTTCGGCGGCGGCCCGGTCGGCCTGGAGACACTGGCCGCGGCCATCAGCGAGGAAACCGAGACCATTGAGGATGTGTACGAACCTTTTCTGCTTCAACTGGGCTTCCTAAACCGTACACCCCGCGGCCGCGTAGCCACTCCGGCCGCCTATCGGCATATCGGCGTCGCCTATAAAAATGGCACCGGCGACGGAGAAAAACAGGAGAAACTTCCTTTGTAACGCCAACAGAAAGAAGAGCGAATTCAATGCGGATGCTGCTGCACGTCTGCTGCGGTCCCTGCGCTGCCTATCCGGTGAACCACCTGCGGGCGGCGGGCTGGGACCTTGTGGGCTATTTTTATAACCCCAACATTCATCCCTACAAGGAGTTCACCCGCCGCCTGGAAACCAGCCGCGAGTTTGCGGCCAAGGTCGGCCTAGAGCTGGTGGTCGACGACTCCTATACCCTTGAGGACTTTCTCAGCCGGGCCCTGACCGCCGCGGGCGGGCGCTGCAGGGCCTGCTACGAGCTGCGTCTCCGCCAGGCCGCCCGCTACGCCAGGGCCCACGGCTTCGACTGCTTCAGCACCACCCTCTTGGTCAGCCCCTATCAGCAGCACGAGCTGATAAGAAGCGTGGCCGAAGAGGCCGCCGCCGCCGAGGGCGTGGCCTTCCACTACGAAGACTTCCGTCCGGGCTGGCAGACCGGCGTGGCCATCAGCAAGGAACTTGAACTCTACCGTCAACCTTACTGCGGCTGCGTTTTTAGCGAACGCGACCGTTACCAGAAGCCACGAAAGGGGAATGGCTAGATGCCGGCAGGTTTCGATTCTTTCGGCAAGACGCTGATGATCTTCGGCGCTATTCTGTTCATTGTCGGCCTTGTTTTGTATTTTGGCGCCAAAATCCCCTGGTTGGGCCGACTGCCTGGCGACATCCACGTGGAAAAAGAGAATTTCAGCTTCTACTTCCCGGTAGTCACCTGCATTATCCTCAGCGTCATCCTGACGGTCATCTTCAATCTTTTCGGCCGCCGCTAAGGACGGCCAGGAGGTAATATGCGCAAACTGCTACTTGCTGCCGGCCTACTCCTGCTGGCGCTGGCTTTCGCCGCACCGGCCCAGGCCGCACCGGCCGGGTCGCCGCTTATCGAGGTCGGCCTGTGGTCCGGCCAGGCCAATATCCTGCTGTCGGCCGAAAGCGACTTTTCTCTGGTCGACGCCGCCGATAAAGAAATCCTGGGCAGCTTCAAGGCCAAGGACAAGGTATCGGTCTCCTTCAAGGACGGCCGGATTCTCGTCAACGGCAAGCCGACGACGGCCCGCGAAGTCGCTGTCCGTAAGCCCGACGGGGCCGACCAGGCGGCAATCGAAGTAAACAAGCGGCTCTACCGCGGGGCGATAACCCTGCATCGCACGGCCGGCAAGAACGGCCTGACGGTCGTCAACACTCTGCCGGTCGAACAATACCTCTACGGCATCATCGCCAAGGAAATCTCGCCGGCCTGGCCGCTGGAAGCCGTCAAAGCCCAGGCGGTCGCCGCCCGTACCTATGCGATATACAGCTTCGGCAAACACCACGACGACGGCTACGACGTCTGTGCGACCACGGACTGCCAGGTTTACGGCGGCCGTACCAGCGAAGAAACGCGGGCCATCCAGGCGGTGGATGCCACCTTCGGCCTTGTTGCCGTCTACCAGGGCAAACCCATCCCGGCCTATTTCCACGGCAGCGGCGGCGGCTACACCGAAAACAGCGAAAATGTCTGGGGCACCGCCCATCCCGTTCTGCGGGCGGTGGTCGACTATGACGACAAGTCGCCCCACTACCGCTGGGAAAAGGCTATCACTACCAAAGAATTGACCGAGACTCTCCTCAGCGCCGGCTACAATGTTGGTACTCTGCAGACCGTCGAACTGTCCGTTCTGACCAAGCCGCCGGTGACCGCACCTGACCGCGGCGTGTCCGGCCGGGTTAAGGCGATTCGCTTTTCCGGCAGCGGCGGCAGCTATCTTCTGACAGGCAACAAGCTGCGGAGTATTCTGAGTCTGAACAGCACCCTGTTCGACGTCAAGGTATTCCTGCCGACCGAAAAGGCGGTTCAGCTGGAAATAACCGACCGCTACAGCGATAAAGACATCAAGACTATGGAAATCAATGTGCCGCCCTTGCCTGAGCGTAACCTGCCCACCGACAAGCCGAATGTCCGCCGTATCGGCGGCCGGCCGAACGAGACCGTCGTTTTCACGGGCTATGGCTGGGGCCACGGATTGGGCCTCTCCCAGTGGGGTGCCAAGGCTATGGCCGACAAGGCCTCACCGGCCGATACCGAATATTTCAAAACTATATTGAAACACTATTATTCAGGTATCGAGATTAAAAAGTGGTACTGAGGAGCCTTCGATGCTGCTTACCGATTTTGACTATTATCTGCCGGAAGAGCTGATTGCCCAGCAGCCGGCGCCGCTGCGCGACCACTCACGCCTTCTGGTGCTGGGTAAAGCCGACGGGTCGATCCGCCATCGCCACTTTTATGATTTGCCGCAGTACCTGGCAGCTGGCGATACGCTTGTGTTCAACGACACCCGGGTCATACCGGCCCGCCTGGTTGGTACCAAGGCCGACACCGGTGGCAAGGTCGAGGTTTTCCTGCTCAGCCGTCTGCAGGACGGCGAGTGGGAGACGCTGGTCAAACCCGGCCGCAAGCTTCGGCCAGGGGCCGTCGTGAAGTTCGGCGACGAGCTGACCGGGGAAATTATGGCGGTTACCGACTTTGGCGGACGGATCGTCCGCTTTAGTTTTAACGGCATTTTCGAGGAGATATTGGACAGGCTGGGCGAAACACCGCTGCCGCCGTATATCCATGCCCAGCTGAGGGACAAGGAACGCTACCAGACGGTGTATTCGCGGGTCCGCGGCTCGGCGGCCGCCCCGACCGCCGGTCTGCATTTCACTGAGGATTTACTGACAAAACTCAAACAAAAATCGGTCAATCTCGCCTTCGTTACTTTACATGTCGGCCTGGGGACCTTCCGGCCGGTAAACGTGGATAATATTATGCAGCATAAGATGCACCGGGAGTATTACTCCATCCCGCCGGAAACGGCGGCGATAATCAACGAGACCAAAAGGCGCGGTGGCCGGGTTATCGCCGTGGGCACGACCAGCGTCCGCACGCTGGAGACGGCGGCCGCCGCTGACGGCAGCCTGCAACCAGGCAGCGGCTGGACGGAGATATTCATCTATCCCGGCTACCGTTTCCGGCTGACCGACGCGCTTATCACCAACTTCCACCTGCCGAAGTCGACCCTTTTGATGCTTGTAAGCGCCCTTGCCGGCCGGGAGCCCATCCTGGCAGCCTACCGCGAGGCGGTGGCCGAGCGCTACCGTTTCTTCAGCTTCGGCGACGCCATGTTCATTATCTGAGAAGCGAGGTTTTACAATGGCCGTCACCTTCGAACTTGTGAAAAGCTGCCCCCATACCGGGGCCCGGGCCGGGCGCCTGTATACGCCCCATGGTGTTTTCGATACGCCGATGTTCATGCCGGTAGGAACCCAGGCCACCGTCAAGGCCATGTCGCCGCACGAGCTGGCCGAGATGGGGGCCGGCATCATCCTCAGCAATACATATCATTTGTTCCTGCGGCCGGGACACGACCTTGTGGCCGAGGCCGGCGGCCTGCACTCGTTCATGCAGTGGGACCGCGGCATCCTCACCGACAGCGGCGGTTTCCAGGTGTTCAGTCTGGGGCCGCTCCGCAAGATCAGCGAGGAGGGGGTTGCCTTTCGGTCGCATATTGACGGCTCCAAGCAGTTTTTATCGCCGGAGAAGGCCACCGAGGTTCAGATGGCCCTTGGGGCCGACATCATCATGGCCTTCGACGAGTGTGTGCCCTACCCGGCCGACCACGACTATGCCAAGGCCTCGACCGAGCGGACGACCCGCTGGGCCGAGCGCTGCCTAAAGGTCCATACCCGCAAAGACCAGGCCCTGTTCGGCATCGTCCAGGGCGGTATGCACAAGGATCTGCGGCTGATGAGCGCCCGCGACCTGGTGTCCATGGATTTTCCCGGTTACGGCATCGGCGGCCTGAGCGTCGGCGAGCCCAAACCGCTGATGTACGAGATGCTGGCCCATACCGTGCCGGCCCTGCCGGCCAATAAGCCCCGCTATCTGATGGGGGTGGGTACACCCGACTGTCTGGTAGAGGGCGTGCAGTTGGGGGTCGATATGTTCGACTGCGTCTTCCCGACGCGGGTGGCCCGCAACGGCACGGTGATGACCGGCCGTGGCCGCCTGGTGCTGAAAAACGCCGAGTACGCCCGCGATTTCCGGCCGATCGACCCGGACTGCGACTGCTACACCTGCCGCCATTTCTCGCGGGCCTACATCCGTCATCTCCTAAAAGCCGAGGAGATTTTCGGCCTGCGGCTTACGACCACCCATAACCTGCATTTTCTCCTCAGATTCATGCGCTTGATGCGAAAATCGATCATAGAAGACAGCTTCCCGGCTTTTCACGAGGAGTTTTGGGCGAATTATCCCGGCCGCTAGAGGAATTCCTCTCCAGGCGAAGAATATATCGGAAGGACAAGATAGGGAGGTGAAAAGTTTGGAGGCACTTTCGCCGGAAATTATGCAATGGGCGCCATTTATTATAATGATCGTCATCTTCTACTTCCTTTTTTACCGGCCGCAAAAGAAGGATCAGAAGAAGCGTTCCGACATGCTCGGCAGCCTGAAGAAGGGTGACCGCATCGTGACCATCGGCGGTATCCACGGCACAATCACCGGATTTTCCGATGAAATCGTGACCGTTAAGGTGGCTGAGAAGGTCGAGATCGACGTCAACCGCTCGGCCGTGGGCACCGTAAAGAACAGGACCGAAGAAAAATAATCATGAGTGAGCGCACGGGAGAGGCAAAAAAGGCGCTGCGCGGGACGATGCTGGCCCGGCGGCGCCGTCTTCCGGCCGACAGCATTGCAACGGGGAGCGAGGCCATCGCTGCCCATTTTTGCGCCTGGCCGGTTTATCAGAAAGCAAAAATCGTCATGGTATACCTGGCGATGGCCGATGAGCCGCAAACCGAGGGCCTGATCGCCGCCGCCTGGGCCGCCGGCAAGACGGTGTGCGTGCCGCTGATGGGCGAAAAGTACGGCCACATGGAGGCCGGGCTGCTCACCGGCTGGGAGGGTCTCGTTATCGGCCGGCTGGGCCTCAAGATGCCCGACCCGGCCAAAGTGCGGCTGGTCGAACCGGCGGCCATCGAGCTTGTCGTCGTGCCCGGGGTGGCCTTTGACCGCCGCGGTTACCGTCTCGGCATGGGCGCCGGCTACTATGACCGCTTCCTGCCGCGGGCCACTGCCGCCTGCCGGCTGGGGCTGGCCTGGTCGCTGCAGGTTGTGGACGAGGTGCCGGTCGACGAGTATGACGCCAGGTTTGATTATCTGCTGACGGAAGGTGGCTTTTGGTCCCTCGGTAAGGGCAGAGAGTAATTTGCCCGCCTGGGGCCGGCGACTGCTATGGAGATTAGAATAGGCATTGCCAAGGCGAATAAGTACGCGGTGGCCGAGTGCGG
This sequence comes from Bacillota bacterium, assembly GCA_023415075.1. Taxonomy (GTDB): domain Bacteria; phylum Bacillota; class Negativicutes; order Sporomusales; family UBA7701; genus JAEZLU01. The sequence goes on along the minus strand of JAEZLU010000287.1, from coordinate 1,282 downwards.
CGACAGTGTGGAGGTGGCAGAACGACCACGCGGTGGTATTTCTGCCATTTTGGCTGACGGGCAGGGCAGCGGCAAAGCGGCCAAAATAACCAGCAGCCTGGTGGTCAACCGGGCTGCGGCCCTTATCGCCGAAGGGGCCCGCGACGGCGCGGTGGCCCGGACGGTGCACGACTACCTGTACGCCATGAAAGACGGCAAGGTGTCGTCGACGTTGACGATTTTAAGCGCCGATTTCGATACCGAGACGCTGCTGTTTTCCCGCAATTCCAATTGCCCGGTAATTGTCAAGACCGAATACGGCGTCGATGTTTACGATGAAGCTGTCCATCCCATCGGCGTTCATAAACATATGAAGCCGCTGATGAATCAAATAGCCCTCGAAGTGGGCACAATTTTGGTATCATACTCCGACGGCATCCAGGCCGCCGGCCGCAAACGCGGCAAATCTGCCGAAGTCGCCAGCATCCTCCGGTTTATTGAGGATAATGGCCCCGAAGACGTCGATTTCATTGCCGAAAGCATCCTCGAATACGCCCTTGGCCTGGATGATTACCGGCCGGGCGACGACATGACGGTGGTTGTGATGGGCGTGTCGGCCCGCGACTTAAACCACCGCATTCAACGGATTAGCGTGTCGTTTCCCGGATAGGCGGGTGAAAATATGAGGATCGTGGTCGTCGGCCCGTGCGCCAGCGGTAAGACGACACTGGTCGGCCGCCTGCAGGCGCTTGGCCTGGACGCTCATAACGTCGCCCAGGAGCATTCTGGCATCAGGACGTTCTGGCGGAAGAAGCAGCCTGATGTGCTGGTGATGCTGGAGGCGTCGTTACCGGTCATCCGCCGGCGGCGGACGGTCCCGTGGGGCGAGGAGCGGCTGGCCGTCCAGCGGGAGCGTCTTGAGGACGCCAGGACGCACGCCGACCTGTTTATTCAGACGGACGAGTTATCGAGGGAAGAAGTTGTCGAACGGGTTCTCCAGTACATTGAATCGTTGTAAGACTCCAGGTTGGTCAAAAACAGGCAGCTAGGCGCGGTTTAGGAACAGCCTGGATAGCGCAGGGAGAAACGGTCATGGCACAGGTAACGTTAGCCGATCTGCAGCACGATCATGAGGTTACGACTTATCTTACCTGCAGCACCGAGTATCTCGGCCAACTGGGCTTTACCGAGCACGGCCGGCGGCACGCCACCCTGGTGGCCGAACGGGCCCGTCAGGTGCTGGCGGCCCTCGGCTACAGCGAGCGGGACTGCGAACTGGCGGCGGTGGCCGGCTATATCCACG
>JAEZLU010000246.1 GCA_023415075.1 Bacillota bacterium | reverse complement strand
CATCGGCGTAGCCACCGCCGCACGACTGCGGCAGGCCGGACTGATCGCCGACATCGTGCCGGCCGAATTTCGGGCCGAGGGCATCGTCGAGGCCTTGGCCGGCCATATTAAACCTGGGACGCGCCTCCTAGTGCCGCGGGCCGAGGTAGCCCGCGACGTCCTGCCGGAAAAGCTGGCCGAAATGGGGGCGGTTGTCGATATTGTCACCGCCTACCGCACCGTCAGCGGCGACAGCGACGGTCCAGCCCTGGCCGGGCGGCTGGCGGCCGGCGAAATCGACCTTGTTACCTTCACCAGTTCGTCGACCGTCACCAACCTGCTGCGCCTGCTGGGGCCGGCCGGCCCTGACCTGGTGGCGAAGGCCAGAGTGGTCTGCATCGGGCCGGTAACTGCCGAAACCTGCCTGGAGAACGGCATCAGGCCTGATGTTATTGCCGAGGAATACACGATCGCCGGGCTGGTCAAAGCCATCGGCGAGCTATACAAGGAGGGGACGGAATGACAAATCCGTACATCCGCCCGCGGCGGCTGCGGGCTACGGCGGGTATCCGGGGCATGGTCCGCGAGACCGTTCTTAGCCCCGCCGACTTCGTTTTTCCGCTGTTCATCGTGCCAGGGCAGGGCGTGAAAAAGGAAATCGCCTCGCTGCCCGGCAACTATCACCTGTCGGTGGATATGGCGGTCGAGGCCGCCCGCGAGGTCTGGCACCTGGGCATCCCGGCGGTGCTGGTTTTCGGCCTGCCGGAATACAAGGACGAGTGCGGTTCCAGCGCCTGGGACCCGGCTTCGCCGGTCCAGCGGGCCATTACCGCCATCAAAAAGGCGCTGCCCGACCTGACGGTCATCAGCGACGTCTGCCTGTGCGAGTACACCAGCCACGGCCACTGCGGCCTGATCGAAAACGGCCAGGTGGCCAACGACGCCAGCCTCGAGCTGCTTGCCAGGACCGCGCTAAGCCACGCCGAGGCCGGGGCTGATATGGTTGCCCCTTCGGATATGATGGACGGGCGGGTGGCTGCCATCCGCGAAAAGCTGGATGAGGCTGGCCGTCAGAACATAAGTATAATGGCCTATTCCGCCAAGTACGCCTCAGCCTACTACGGGCCCTTCCGCGAGGCCGCCGACTCGGCGCCCCAATTCGGTGACCGCCGCGGCTACCAGATGGACCCGGCCAACGCCCGCGAGGCCATCAGGGAAGTAGAACTCGACATTGAGGAGGGCGCCGACATCGTAATGGTCAAACCGGCCCTGGCCTATCTGGACGTCATCCGCCAGGTTAAAGACAGCTTCCTGCTGCCGGTGGCCGCCTACAACGTCAGCGGCGAGTTCGCCATGATCAAGGCGGCGGCCGCCAAAGGCTGGGTGGAGGAAGAACGAATAGTCCTCGAGACGCTGACAGGCATCAAACGGGCCGGCGCCGACATTATCATCACCTATCATGCCCTGGATGCCGTCCGCTGGCTCAAACCATAAGGAGGGAACAGCATGGCTTTTACCCTGGAAAAATCGACCCAGGCCTTCGCCGAGGCCAAACAGCACATTCCCGGCGGCGTAAACAGCCCGGTCCGCTCCTTCCGCGGTGTCGGCGGCACGCCCCCCTTTATCGCCGCCGGCCAGGGCAGCAGGCTGCACGATATCGACGGCAACGTTTACATCGATTACGTCGGCTCGTGGGGACCGCTCATTCTCGGCCACGCCCACCCCGCCGTCAGCGAGGCCCTGCGCGAGGCCGTCAGCCGCGGTACCAGCTACGGTGCACCTACCTTGCTGGAAACCGAGCTGGCCAAACTGGTGAAGGACGCTGTACCTTCGATGGACCTCGTCCGCTTCGTCAATTCCGGCACCGAGGCTACCATGAGCGCCCTGCGGCTGGCCCGTGCCTATACCGGCCGCAGTAAAATCGTCAAGTTCGCCGGCTGCTACCACGGCCACAACGACAGCCTACTGGTCAAAGCCGGCTCGGGCGCGGCCACCCTGGGCCTTCCCGACAGCCCTGGCGTTCCCGAGGGCACGGTGGCCACGACCCTCACCGCCCCCTACAATGACATCACCGCTCTGGCGGAAATATTCCACCGCCACGGCGACGATATCGCTGCCGTCATCATCGAGCCGGTGGCCGGCAACATGGGGCTCGTCCTGCCGCAGGAAGGGTACCTCGAGGCGGTGCGCGACCTTACCTCGAAGTACGAAGCGCTGCTGATTTTCGACGAAGTGATGTCCGGTTTCCGGGTGGCCTACGGCGGCGCCCAGGCCCTCTATGGCATAACCCCCGACCTGACCTGCCTCGGCAAGGTTATCGGCGGCGGTCTGCCGGTAGGCGCTTACGGCGGCCGGCGACAAATCCTCGAATACGTCGCCCCGGCCGGGCCGATGTACCAGGCCGGCACCCTCAGCGGCAACCCGCTGGCCATGACGGCCGGCATCGCCACCCTCAAAGCCATCGGCGCTCCGGGCTTTTACGAGGCCCTGACGGAAAAAACGCGCATCCTCTGCGCCGGCGTCAAGGCCCAGGCCGAAAAGTTCGACTTCGACCTGCAGCATCACCAACTCGGCTCGATGTTCGGCCTGTTTTTCAGCGACAAGCCGGTTTACGACTACGATAGCGCCAAGCTGGCCGATGTCGGCGCCTTCAACATTTACTTCCATGCCATGCTGGCCCAGGGGGTTTACCTGGCTCCATCCCAATTCGAGGCTGCCTTCATGTCGGCGGCCCACAGCGACGACGACATCGCCGCCACCGTTGCCGCCAGCGCGGCTGCTTTCGCCAAAGTGGCCGAATATAAGAAGAATAAGTAAGATAACCCGGGAAAAAGCGCCAATTTAGACATTGCTGGCAGCTGAAGACTGCCGATGGGGATACCAGGGCCTTCCTTTTGTGTTACAATTATTTGTGATCGGTAAGAAGGGTGAAAAATAACGGGATTTTTGGCAGCAATGCAGCTGACGGCCCAAAAAAAGGGTGCCGGCAGCTTTCTTTTTGTGTTAAAATAAATACATCGTCGATGTACCATTGTGTATGCAAAATATACGTAGCCAAAAGTAATGGCTTCCTAACAAAGGGTAGGTGTATTTCTTCGATGGACGAAATCAAGACACTGGTGGCAGGAAATCGCGACTACATCATCAACATGCGCCGGCATTTCCACATGCATCCCGAGATCGGCGGCGAGGAACGGGAAACGCAGGCGACCATCGTCAAGGAGCTCCAGACCATGGGTCTTGCGCCGCGCAAGGCTGCCGACACCGGCGTGATTGCCGAGATACCCGGTCCGGACGGTGGCAAACTGGTGGCTTTGCGGGCCGACATAGACGCATTGCCGATTACCGACGAGATTGACAAACCATACTGTTCCCGGCGAGCCGGCTTTTGCCACGCCTGCGGCCATGACGGTCACGCCGCCATGCTGCTGGGAACAGCCAAAGTGCTTGCCGCTATGGGCAAAAAGCTGCCCGGTAGGGTAAGACTGTTGTTCCAGCCGAGCGAAGAGCGCTTTCCCGGCGGAGCCGAGAGGATGATCGCCGATGGCGCCATGGACGGGGTGGCCGCGGTCTGCGGTGCCCACCTTTGGCAGCCGCTGCCGATAGGGGTAATCGGGGTGGCCAACGGGCCGCTGATGGCTTCGCCCGACGAATTCACCATCACCATTCAGGGTAAGGGCGGCCACGGCTCGATGCCCAACCAGACGGTCGACCCCATCCTGGTGGGCGCTCAGCTCGTGCTGGCCCTGCGGACGATCACCGGCGCCAACGTCGATCCGCGTGAGCCCGGGGTACTCACCTTGGGGATGTTCAAGGCCGGCGAGGCCTTCAACATCATACCCGACACGGCCGTCCTCAAGGGCACGGTCCGCACCTTCGAACAGGGCCTGCGTGAAGGTATCTTCGCCCAGCTTGAGGCTTACTGCCGGGGCATCTGCGGCGCCAGCGGCGCCACCTACACCATCGAACCAACCTATGGCTACCCGCCGGTCGTTAATCCGCCGGCCGCCACGGCTGTGGTCGAAGACGCCGGCAAGGAGACGCTGGGTCCGGATAGTATCTGGCACGTTAAACCACTGATGACCGGCGAGGACTTTTCCTACTACCAGCAGAAGGCGCCCGGTGCCTTCTTCCTGGTCGGCGCCGGCAATCCGGCCAAGGGGATAATCCATCCCCACCACCATCCCAAGTTCGATATTGACGAAGACGCGCTGGCCTACGGCTGCGAAACCATGGTGAGGGCGGCCCTCAAGTTCATGGCCCCCTGACCTTTGTTATTGAAAAAACAAACGGGAGGTGCTGCCGCAAACCTGTCCCGGGGTCAATCTCCAAATACTATTAGCGAGGTGAAGAACGTGAATCCGGTAAAAGTCGTTTTAACCCTCATACCCTTCATCTGGACCATCGGCATGCTGCCCTTCGTGAACCATGTCAAACCCCTCGTTCTCGGTCTGCCGTTTGTGGCCTTCTGGCTGATTTCTGGCATCTTTGTAGCTTTTCTCTGCATCGGCGCCCTCTACAAAATCGATACGAAAAATAATCAGGATTCCTGAGCCGGGGAAAGGACGGTGTGACAAATGAGTAACGAAACAGTAGCCCTTGCGATTATCTTTGCGTTTGTAATCGGTACCACCATCGTCGGCATGATACCCGGCATGAAAAAGAAAATGACCCTTGAAGAATGGGCGGTCGGCGGCCGCAGTTTCGGCCGCTGGCTGAACTGGTTCATCCTGGCCGGCGAAATATACACCGCTTTCGCCTTCCTGGGCGGCAGCGGCTGGGCATACGCCCGCGGCGGCCCCACCTTCTACATCCTCGGCTACGGTGCCCTGGCCTACTTGGTCGGCTACTACGTACTGCCGAGAATTTCCCCCATCGGCCACAAGCATGGCTTGATGACCCAGCCCGACCTTATCGAGCACATGTATAACAGCCGTTGGCTGGGTATCCTCACCGCCGTCGTCGGCGTGGCCTTCCTGCTGCCTTATCTCCAGCTGCAGCTGACCGGTCTCGGCCTTATTATCGAAACCTGCTCCTACGGCATCATCGGTCGGGTGCCGGCTATGCTGATCGCCTTCACCATGGTGGCCGCCTTCGTCTACCTCAGCGGTCTGAAAGGCGTCGCCACCACCGCCGTCATCAAGGATGTCGTCATGATCATCGCCGTTGTCTTCTTCGGCCTGTACCTGCCCATCCACTTCTTCGGCAGCGTCGGCGGCATGTTCGAGGCTCTGGACGCCGCTAAACCAGGTTTCCTGACCTTCCCCGGCGGCACCAAGAACCTCGACATCAGCTGGGGCATGTCCACACTGGTGCTGACCAGTCTGGGCTTTTACATGTGGCCGCACTTCTCGGCCAACAGCTTTAGCGCCCGCAACCCGGACGTGCTGCGGCACAACGCCGTTTACCTGCCGCTTTACCAGATATGCCTGCTGTTCCCGATGCTGATCGGCTTTACCGCCCTGCTGGTCATTACCCCGGCCCTCAAGGTGCCGGATATGGCCTTCATGGCCATCGTCCGCCAGATCTTCCCCGGCTGGGCCCTCGGCCTTGTCGGCGGCGCCGGTGCGCTGGCCTGCATGATCCCGGCCGCCGACCTCATCCTCTCGACCTCGATGCTGTTCACCCGCAACGTCTACGGCCGGACGATCGGTACCAACTCCACCCCGGAAGCCCAGCGCAACATTGCCAGAGGGGTCGTGCTTGTGCTTACCGCCGTGGCCCTCTGCCTGGCTATTTACGCCCCCAATATGCTGGTCAACCTGCTGCTCACCGGCTACTCCGGCGTGACCCAGTTCTTCCCGATGATCGTCCTCGGCCTCTTCTGGAAGCGGGCCACCAAGCTCGCCGCTTACAGCGGCCTGATCGTCGGCGAATTCCTGGTGTTCTACCTGATTCTCAGCAAACTCGACCCGCTGCCGATTATCGGCCTCAACCTCAACGCGGGATTCGTGGCTCTGGCCGTCAACTTCATCGTCTTCGTGGTTGTCAGCCTGATTACCTCAACTCCGGCGACCATCGAGCAAAAGCAAAAAGCGATAAACTAATTATCCGGTTCTAAAAACCCCCGGCGACCTTGGTCGCCGGGGGTTTCGTTTTTGCCACGGCCAAGCTTGTAAAAAGCGAAATTTATCACATGGTAAATTAAATAAGTTACAAAAATAACAAATAAAAATTAACTAAGTGAAACATATAACGTTCTAATAATAACTTAATTGACATTTGTAGCTAATTTAATTAAAATCAAAATCACAGATAACCAGGGTTAGCATACGAGTATGGAGGGGGAAAAAGTATGGCAAATGTAGCCGCTACAATCAGGGAAATCGTATACGGGCTCGGCAATGAGCGGGCCGCGCTGTTGCAGGTGCTGCTGGCCGCCCAGGACGCCAGCCCGGAAAACTATGTCAGTGAGGAGGCGGTCAACGAGATTGCCCATCTTCTGGGCGCATCCCGTAGCCGGGTATATTCGACGGCATCCTTCTACAGCGCCATATCGCTCAGGCCTCGCGGCCGGCACATCATCCGGGTGTGCATCAACGCTCCCTGCGAGAACGCCGGCAAACAGGCCGTTCTCGCCGCCCTGACGCAGGAGCTGGGCATCGGCCTGGGGCAGACGACGGCCGACGGCGTTTTCACCCTTGAAGGGGTAAGCTGCTTGGGCGCCTGCTATATGTCGCCGGCCATGAAGATCGACAAGGAGCTTTACGGTGATTTGACGCCGGCGGCGGCTGTCGCCACCGTCCGCCGCCACGGGAAGGGGGCAGGGAGTGTTGAGCACACGGCCTAGCCATAGCGCCCCGGTGTTCCGGCTCGATCTTTTCCGTCAGTTTCCTGCTCTGATGCACTACGAGAGTTTCGGCGGCTATAAGGCGCTCGCGCGGGCGCTGACCAGGGGGCCGGCGGCCGTAATCGACGAAATAACAGCCGCCGGTCTGCGGGGCCGCGGCGGCGCCGCCTTTCCGACCGGCAGCAAACTGAGAATGGTTGCCGCCGCGCCGGCCGGCGAAAAGTATCTGATTTGCAACGCCGACGAAGGCGAACCAGGCACTTTCAAGGACCGCTTCATCATGACCCATATACCTTTTCAGCTGCTTGAGGGCATGGCAATCGCCGCCCTTGCGGTGGGCGCACGCCAGGGGTTCATCTATATCCGCCACGAGTATCCCGAAGCCCAGGAAACCATGCGGCTCAGCATAACCGCCGCCCGCGCCGCCGGTCTCCTCGGCCCGGATATTTTAAGCAGCGGCTTCGCCTTCGATGTTGAGCTTTTCTCCGGCGCCGGCAGCTACCTGTGCGGCGAGGAAACCGCCCTGTTGTCCTCGATGGAAGGCAAAAAGGGCCGGCCCCGCCTGAAACCGCCTTATCCCACCGAAAGTGGCCTGTGGGGCAAACCGACCCTGATCAACAATGTCGAGACCCTTGCCAACATCCCGCCAATAATCGCCAACGGCGCCGAGTGGTACCGCTGCCTGGGCACGGCCGACAGTCCCGGCACCAAGCTGATTTCTCTCTCGGGCGACGTCGCCTGCCGCGGACTTTACGAAGTTCCCTTCGGCACTACCTTTCGTCAGATAATCGACTGCTACGGCGGCGGCATGAGAAACGGCCGGCCTTTGAAAGCCGTAAATATCGGCGGGGCATCCGGCGTCGTTGTTCCTCCTGAAGAGCTCGGCTGTCCGCTCGAATACCGGGCCTGTGGCCAGCGCGGCATTACCATCGGCTCCGGCGCCGTCTTCGTGATGGACGACAGCCGCTCAGTACTGGAGAATGTCCGCAACCGGGTAGAGTTCTTCCTCCACGAAAGCTGTGGCAAGTGCACCCCCTGTCGCGAAGGCCTCCGCCAGGCCGGGCGGATCGTGACCAGGGTGCTGGCCGGCGACGCTCTATTGGCTGACGTCACCAACCTCGAACGCTACACCCGCGCCCTCCAGAACGCCGCTTTCTGCGGACTGGGTCAGGCGGCCGGCAACAGCCTGGCGTCTTCTCTCAAATACTTCCGGCCCGAGTATGCAGCCGGCTGCCGTGATGAATATCGACAATCGCCAGAGGAGGTGACAGCATAATGAATACGGTGGAATTCTTGCTAAACGGCCAGACGGTCACCGTGCCGGCCGGCCTGACCATCCTTGAAGCGGCCCGCCTGCACGGCGTCAGGATACCTTCCCTTTGCCACCACCCCGACCAACGGGTGAAGGCCAATTGCCGGGTGTGCGTCGTCGAGGTCGAAGGTCAGCCAACCCTGGCCGCCGCCTGTGCCACCTCCGTCCAGGATGGGCTAAGGGTCCGGACTAACTCACCCCGCATCCGCGAGACTGTTCAGACCATTCTCGAACTCATCTTTGCCAATCATCCGGCCGAGTGCCTCACCTGCATCCGCAACGGCAACTGCGAGTTGCGGCGGCTGGCTGCCGACTACGGTATCCGTGAGGTTAAAGGGGAGCTTTGCTGCGACGAACTGCCGCAGGACACGTCGACGCCGGCCATTGTCCGCAACCCCAATAAATGCATCAAGTGCGGGCGCTGCGCTGAAGTTTGCCACCACACCCAAGGCACCGGCATCCTTTACAGCCATTTCCGCGGCCTGGACGTCCAGGTGGCGCCTGAATACGGCAAGTCACTGGCCGACGTCGCCTGCGTTCTTTGCGGCCAATGCGCCGCCGTATGCCCGGTCGGCGCCATCCACGAGAAGGACGACACCGCCGCCGTCTGGGCGGCCCTCGACGACCCGGCCAAGCATGTCGTCGTCCAGGTGGCGCCGGCGGTTCGCGTTTCCATCGCTGAAGAGTTCGGCCAGCCAACTGGAACCATCGCTACTGGCCGGTTGGTCGCGGCTCTGAGGAAGCTCGGCTTCGACCGGGTTTTCGACACCGACTTCACCGCCGATCTCACCATCATGGAAGAAGGCCATGAACTTCTGCACCGCCTACAGGCCGGCGGCACCCTGCCGCTCATTACCTCCTGCAGCCCGGGCTGGGTAAAATACATCGAACACAACTATCCCGAACTATTGCCCCACGTATCGACCTGCAAATCGCCCCAGCAGATGTTCGGCGCCCTGGCCAAGACCTACTACGCCCGCAAGGCCGGCCTAGACCCGACCGACATCTTCGTTGTTTCGATTATGCCCTGCACCGCCAAAAAATACGAAAGCCAGCGTCCGGAAATGGCGGCCAGCGGCCAGCGGGACGTGGACGCCGTGCTCACCACCCGCGAGCTTGGCCGGTTTTTGAAGCAGGCCGGGATCGATTTTGCCGCCTTGGGCGACAGTGCTTTCGACGACCCGCTGGGCATTTCCACGGGGGCGGCGGCGATTTTCGGCGTCACCGGCGGGGTCACCGAAGCGGCGCTGCGCACCGTTTGCGAGGCGGTGACCGGTAAGGAACTGACAAAGGTAGAGTTCACAGCTGTCCGCGGCCTGGCCGGCATCAAGGAGGCTGCCGTCGATCTTGAAGGCAGGCCGGTCAAGGTGGCGGTCGCCCACGGCCTGAGCAACGCCCGTCGGCTGATGGACCTGTTGCGCGCCGGTTTGGCTGATTACACCTTCATCGAAATCATGTGTTGCCCCGGCGGCTGCATCGGTGGCGGCGGTCAGCCCTACGGTACCACCGACGCCGTCCGCCGACAGCGGATCGAGGCCGTCTACAGAGTGGACGCCAGCCAGCCCTTGCGCAAATCCCACCAGAACCCGGCCGTCCTCAGCCTCTACCAGGAATTCCTCCAGCAGCCGCTCAGCGAAGTGTCGCATCGCCTGCTCCACACAAGGTACCGCAAACGCAGTCTCTACAAGATAAAGTGAAAAAACAAACCCCGGGAACAGGCACCCCCGGGGTTTTTTCTTGCCCTTAGGTCCTACAGGAGGTAGGACTTTCTGTTTATTTTTGATTTTTTGGGAAAGAACACTATATTTAGTAGGATTTTTATTTTGTTTATCCGAATATACACAAAAAGACTAAGGATTTGCTCTCAATCACCCGATAATATCGTAAGGGAATATAAATTAGCAGGGAGAAGGTCGCGGGAATGTATGACGGCAAAGCCGACGGCCTGACCGGCTGTCCTGAATACATCCAGATAATCGCGCGCCAGGCCAGCAGCGTTTTCGCCGTTTTCGCCGGCCTAGCAACCTGGTACCTTGAAGGTCCTGCCTGGCAATGGGCGGCCGGCCTTGCTTCCGTTTACGCAGTATATGGCCTTTATCTCTGTCGGCGCCAACAGGCCCCCGGCATCGGCGAACTCTTGGTCAGCCTTGCTTTCTGTGCCGCGCTCTCCGTGGCTCAGGCCGAATACTGTGCCATCCTTTACCAACTTCTGCTCCTGCGGCTGGCCCTACGGGTAGGTCGGCGGCGGGCCACCAGGGTGGCCATGGTTATCGCCCCGGTTTATCTGGCCGCCACCTTTTCCGGGCCCGGCGGCTTGGCGCCGGCAGCGCTGGTCGCTCTGGGCGGCAATCTTATTGCCATGGTGCTAATAACCTTCGCCGCCATCCGTCTTGACGGCCTTACCAGCAAACAGGTCAGCGGCGATCAGCAGATGCTGGAACTCATACGACAAAACGACCGCAACTACCGGATGGCCCTTACCGACGCTCTTACAGGCCTTTACAACCACCGCGCCTACAAGGAGCGCATCGACACTTTGTCCCAATATGTCATCTTTATCATTGATATCGACCACTTCAAACGCCTCAACGACGCCAACGGCCATCTAATCGGCGACAAGGTGCTTGTGGGCATCGGCAACATCATCAAGCTGAGCATCCGTAGCGGTGACCTGGCCTTCCGCTACGGCGGCGAGGAATTCGTTGTCGTCCTGCCCGGAACCACGGCGGCAATTGGCCTGAAAATTGCCGAACGGCTAAGGCAAAGGGTGGCCGAGTGGAACTTTGAAGACACTAACGTCCGCATCCCGGTAACTGTGAGCGTTGGTTTGGCGTTAAAAAAACCGGGTATGAACAGCCAGGCTGTATTCGAGCAGGCCGATCAGGCCTTGTACCGGGCTAAACAACTTGGCCGCAACAATGTCCAGGCAGCCGGCAAACTCGGCCCCGATGTTGCCTTAAAATATGGCATGTAGCCTGCGCATAAGTAAAACGGCGATAAAAAAGCGGGAGCTATAAGCTCCCGCTTTTATTTATTAGCCACTTTCACATCGATCTTGTCGCCATTTTTAACCGGCGTGGTAAACTCAGCCGTTACACCGTTGACCAGGACGGCCACCCGACTGGCCGCCGGCAGCGCTCGCGGGTCGAACTCGGCCGCCAGCAGTACGTCACTAACCATCGGCTGGATCTCGTAGGCGCTATAGTCTATATAGCTGCCTGCCGACACCGGGTCGGTCAACCTGGCGGCTCTGCCGGCCACCGTTACGGTATGGCGGCGTAGCGGCACCCGGCACTTACCGCCGTTAAACAGTACGATATAGCCTTCGCCGCCAGTCTCGTCAAGCCCGAGAATTTCCCCGAGGGTCGGCGGGCCGGGCGGCAAAGTGGTGATGATATCGTTCTCCCCTACTTTGGCCGTAGCGGCGACCTTTTTGTCGTTGAGGCCGAATTCAGGCCAGCGGACGAAGCTGCGCTCGCTGCCGTTGATGATATAGCGGTGTTCGACCGGCTCGACCGTTTTGCCGATAAGCGTCAGAGCCTCGGCCAGCGTGTCCGGTTTGCGGCAGATCGCCTGATCGCGGTCAGCCAGCCTGGTATCAGCGGTGGCCGGCTTGCCGTTGACGGTGATCAGCGGGCCGATGTTTACAAGCTGTTCGTCGATCATTACCATGAATGGCGGTGGAATTTTTGCCAATTCACCGAGCTGCGGTCGGGGGCTGGTACCGTCCGTCCCCTTTTTGACCACAACGACATCGCCTTCACATAGACTGTCGGTGAAGGAGGCTTCGGCGCCGTTAACTTGGATCTGGCCGGCTTGGCCCATCGTTCCCGGGATGAATTTTTTCTGGCCGTTAATAGTAACCGTTATGCCCATACCCGGCCGGCCGTGAAGGCTGCGGACATCGATGCCGGCTACCAGCAGGGCATCGGCCACCGTGAGTTTCCCTAGGTTGAAAAGTCTTAGCGGCCGGTTGTTGAGGGTGATCTGGACAAAGGTCAGCGTACGGCCGCCGGCCAGCTTGAGGATGCCTAGCGGCGTCACGCCGTCGGGGGCGCACAGCTCGGATGGGATGTCGAAAACACCCTCGATGGCGTCAGGCCGGCGGATGGCTACCCGCGTCTGGGCGATGCCCAGCGCCTCGGCCAGCGCCTCCGGCAGACAGGGGGTGAGCGATCCGCCGCCGACCAGCAGCACCGCCTGCGGTGGTGCCGAGTTGAGGGCGAGAATCTGGCTGGCGATGGCTTGGGCCAGTTCGCCGACCACCGGCGTTATCTGGGCGATGATTTCCCCGGCCGGCAGCTTATGAGTAACACCGAGCACGTCGGTGAAGGAAACTTTCTTGCCGTTCCTGGCCCCCAGCTGGCGTTTAAGGGTTTCGGCGATCTTAAAATCCAGCAGGTAATTCTGGGAAACGGCCTCGGTCACTTCGTCGCCGGCAAAAGGCACCATACCGTAGCCGATCACCAAACCCTCCCGGGTGATGGCCACGTCGGACGTGCCGGCGCCTACATCCACCAGAGCCAGGTTGAGATGGCGCATGGTCGGCGGGATAAGGACGTTTATGGCGGCTATCGGTTCGAGGGTAAGGGTGGCCATTTCCAGACCGACGGCTTCGATGGCCGATTGCAGCGAATCGATTACCGGTCGCGGCAGAAAGGTGGCGATGACTTCGATGCTGGCACTCTTGCCTCGCTGGCCGATCAGGCTTTTTATCTGGTTACCGTCAAGGGTGAAGCGGACTACGCTATAGCCTACGCAATAATATCCGGTTGGGTCGGCTACCGCCTTGGAGGTCGCCAGTTGCTGCTGGGCCGCCTGGATAGCCGCCAACTCCAGGGCCCGCTCGTCCTCGGCCGTGAGGGCGCCCCGCCCGCCACAGTCGATTTCGGCCACCGCCGTCAGCGTACAGAGGGCCCGGCCGGCTGCCGCCAGCGAGACTTTCCGCAGCGGACCGACATTGGCGGTCAGGCGGGCCTTGACGTCGGCCAACACCTGGGCCACCTCGGTGACGTCGTGAATCTGCCCGTCGAGCATGGCGCGGGTGTTGTGTTCCTCGCGTTCGGTCGCCAGCAGCCTGATACCGCCGGCCGTTTCTTCGCCCACCAGGCCGACGACACTACGGGTGCCGATGTCGAGGGCAAATAAAAGCTTTTTCTCCATGCCGGTTGCTCCTTATAACAAACAATATCATAATTCTTCGCCTTTCCCATCGGATTTCCTTTTTACGCGGCAATCGACGCTATTTTTGGCTGAAACTGCAGGAAAAAATATTGCCCAGGCGGCAGGAATAAATCGACGGCTAGCGAAATATAATATTAACTAATAGTACCAGATGCTATAATTTGTTCACAAAGGAGAAGTGATTATGAAATCCAACTGGTGCGAACACGATGAAAAGACTTGCCGCTACACGCTGATAAAATACAATCTCGACGGCGGCGAGATAGTCCTCCGGGTTCAGTCGTGGATATGCCCGGAGTGCGGCGTGCACGGGGCCGAAACCGAGATAATGAACCAACCAGTTAAGGGCGTCACCAGGGCGGGGTAGCTACCCGGCCCTTTTTTCTTGGCAGTATATTTAGCGGCGACGATCTGCTAAAATATAATTTGAGACGGCGTGCACGGGAGTTTAACGCGTGCCACATGCCGCTCAGGACTACTTTTACCGCAGGGGAGAGACTGCTTTGTGCTCGCAGATCTGACAATCCGTGAATTTACCGTCGCTCTTGCCTCCCGGGAACCGGCGCCCGGCGGCGGCAGCGCGGCCGCCCTGGCCGGCCTCCTTGGGGCCAGTCTGCTGGCAATGGCGATAAACCTGACCCGCGGACGCCAGGAATTTAGTGCCGCCGAGGCTCTACTTGTCCAGCGCCAGGCCGAGGTCACCAGCCTGCAAAATGAGCTGCTGGCGCTGATCGAACGCGACGCTGACGCTTTCAAAGCGGTGGTTGCCGCCCAGGCACTGCCGGCGATAAGCGCCGCCGACAGCCGTCGCCGGGCCGCCATCGACGAAGCCATAAGGGCGGCGGCCGAAGTGCCGCTTATGACCGCCCGCGCCTGCCTGACGGTCTTGGAGATAACCGGTGCCGTCCTCGACAAGGTCAACCCCCACGCCGTCAGCGATCTTGGCGTCGGCGCCCTCGCCTGCCACACCGGACTGGTCGGCGCTCTTTATAGCACGGCGATCAACCTTTCCCTGCTGGAAGACGAAAAACTTGTCGGCAATTACGGCGAACAGGCCCGACGGCTTCGCATCGCCGGCGACGAACACCTTGCCGCCATTAGCGGAAGAATTGCCGGCGAGGCGACCTTCGCCGTACTGGGGTCTTAATAATGCTGCTGATACTTGTCGCACTGGCCGCCGGTGTAATTATCGGTGCCGGCCGTTTGCTGCCGGAAGCGTTGCTGGCCCGGTTGCCGGGCCTGATGACCATTACCCTGCTGCTGCTGCTGGTCGTCCTCGGCGCCCAAATCGGCGGCAACCGGGAACTGCTGGCCGGATTGCCTGCTCTCGGCTGGCGGGCTACCGTCATCGGGATGCTGACAATCGCCGGCAGCCTTGCCGCCATCTTGCTTGTCGCTCGCTGGCTTGATCTGGCGGACGGTGACGGGGAGGGGAAATGATGGCCCTGGCTGTGGCCCTGGCGGTACTCGGCGGCGTTTTTACCGGCTTCGCCATATTGTCGCCGACATTCGTCGCCGAACTCGACTCCGTGGCAACCGGTGTTCTTACCCTGCTGGTTTTCCTTGTCGGCCTTGATATCGGTCGCAACCGCGACGCCTGGCGGCAGGCCGTCGCCCTTGGGCCGCGGCTTTTTTGGGTGCCGGCGGCCGTGGCCGGCGGCAGCCTGGCGGGCGCCGCCCTTGCCGGTCTTCTATTGTCGATGCCGCTCAAAGAGGCGGTCGCCGTGGGCGCCGGCTTCGGCTGGTACAGTCTGTCCGGTGTGCTGATCGCCGGCATCTACAGCGTCGAACTGGGCGCCCTGGCCTTCCTGGCCAACGTCGCCCGCGAAATAATGGCTTTTCTGCTAATTCCACTACTGGCGGCGCCGCTGGGCAAACTGGCGGCCATCGCTCCCGGCGGCGCCACTACCATGGATTCAACTCTGCCGCTCATCAGCCGGATTACCGACGCCCGCACCGCCCTCATCGCTTTCGTCAGCGGCCTGGTCCTAACAGCCTCGGTGCCGCTGCTTATCCCCTTCATTCTCGGGCTATAAGCAAAAGGCGGGTGCAAGCTCACCCGCCTTTAGATTATTCCTGTTTTGTCTTGGCTTTTTTGAGACTGAGGGCAATCCGGCCGCGGGCTTCGTCGACACTGAGGATCAGGCAGTCGACGATATCCCCCACCGCCACCACGTCGAGCGGATGGCGAAAAGGCTTGTCGCTGAGTTCGGAACGGTGGATGAGGCCGTTGGTTTTGACGCCGATATCGACGAACACGCCGAAATCGGTGACGTTGTGAACCGTGCCGCGGACAAGCGAGCCTGCGGCCAGGTCGGACAGCTTGACAATGTTTTTCCTGGTAAGCGGCGGCGGCAGGTCTTCCCGCGGGTCGCGGCCAGGCTTGGCCAGTGCAGCCAGGATGTCGCGCACCGTCGGTTCGCCGGCCGCCAGGTCGGCGGCCAGTTTGCCGGCATCGGCTCCGGCCAGCCGGCTTTGGAGCTCAGCCAGCCGCTCCTTGTCGGCCAGGTCGGCGACCGAGAAACCGAGACTGGACAAAATGGCTTCCGCCAGATGGTAGGACTCGGGGTGGACGGGCGTATTGTCGAGTGGGTTGACGGCCCCGGCCAGCCGCAGGAAACCTGCACACTGGGTGAAGGTGGCCTGACCCAGCCGCGGTACTTTCAGCAACTGCTTGCGGCCAGTGAACGGGCCATTCTCGTCGCGGAAGGCGATGATATTCTTGGCTACCGCCGTATTGACACCGGCTACATAGGTCAGGAGCTCGGCCGAGGCGGTATTGAGCTCCACGCCCACGTGGTTGACGCAGGACTCGACCACGCTGGCCAGTGTGCCGCCCAGCTCCTTCTGGTCGACATCATGCTGGTACTGGCCGACGCCAATCGACTTGGGGTCGATTTTGACGAGTTCGGCCAGGGGGTCCTCGACCCGGCGGGCGATTGACACGGCGCCCCGCAGGGAGACATCCAGGCCCGGCAGTTCGTCCTTGGCCAGCTTGGAGGCCGAATAAACCGAGGCGCCGGCTTCATTGACGATAAGATAGCGGACCGCCAGGCCGTTCTTGTTGATAAGGTCGGCTGCGAACTCCTCGGTTTCGTACGAGGCGGTGCCGTTGCCGATGGCGATAAGGCTGACGCCATAGCGGGCGATGGCGGCGAGCGCCATGTCCGCCGCCTGGCGCCGCTGGTTGTCGCTGGCCGTAATGTAGAGTGTGCTGGTCGTCAGCACGGCGCCGGTGGGGCCGATGACCGCCAGCTTGCAACCTGTCCGGTAGCCGGGATCGAGACCCATCACCGTATGGCCGGCCAGCGGCGGTGCCAAAAGCAATTGCCGCAGGTTGAGGCCGAATACGCGGATGGCCTGCTTCTCGGCATTCTCGGTCAACTGGCTGCGGATCTCCCGCTCCAGGGCCGGAAAAAGTAGCCGCTTATAACCGTCGGCGATGGCGTTGGCGATGATTTCGCCGAATATTGACGGCCGAATGACGACTGTGCGGGTAATCATGGCAATATTGGCGTCCTGGGGCGTCAGTAGCTCGACCTTGAGGATTTCCTTGCGTTCGCCCCGGTTGATGGCCAGCACCCGGTGGGATGGCATCCGCCGCACCGGTTCGCGATATTCGCGGTAGTTCAGGAAATCCTGAGCCTGAGCTTCGGGAACCGCCAGCGAGGTGGCGATTTCGCCCCCTTTCCACAGCTCCCGCCGTAACGCAGCCCGGACGTCGGCCCGTTCGCATACCGTCTCGGCGATTATATCCTGGGCGCCGGCGAGGGCGGCCTCCGGTGAGGCGATCTCCTTCTCCGGGTTGACAAAGTCGGCGGCTACCGCCAGTGGATCGCCGTCGGCCATCTCCTGAGCCAGAATGATTGCCGCCAGCGGCTCAAGGCCTCGCTCGCGGGCGATCTGAGCGCGGGTGCGTTTTTTCGGCCTGAAGGGAAGGTACAGATCTTCCAGATCCTGCAGCTTGGCGGCCGCCAGTATAGCCGTCTCCAACTCAGGGGTCAGTTTGCCCTGTTCGGCGATACTTGCGAGAATATCTTCCTGGCGTTTAATAAAATTGCGCAGATATTGGCTTCGTTCCTCGACCAGGCGTATCTGCTCCTCGTCTAGCTCGCCGGTCGCTTCCTTACGGTAGCGGGCGATAAACGGCACGGTGTTGCCATCATCCAGAAGAGCCATCGTCGCCGTTGCCTGGACCGGCCTTATGCCGAGTTCACGGGCGATGACGCCAGGAATCTCATTAATCAGCACAGAGTTCACCAACCTTGTCATTATTCGCTTTATATTATAGCATATCTTGCCAGAACTAATCGGAGGCGTCAAGTGATTAGCGTCAAAGAATATATGCGCCAGCAGATATTCCGCCTGGCCTGGCCGGTCATCCTCGAGATGCTCGGCATCATGCTTGTCAGTATCCTGGTCACGGCGATGGTCGGCCGGATGGGCGCCGTCAGCCTTGCGGCCGTAGGCCTGGCTACCATGGTCCAGTTTTCTACCGCCATGATTTTCGCCGCCGCGGGTACAGGCGCTGCCGCCATCGTTTCCCGCGAAGTCGGCGCCGGCAACTGGAAGGGCGTGAAGGTGATTACCGGGCAGGCCATTTTGCTGGCGGCCGTCTGCGGGACTGCTTTGGCGGTGGCCGGCTATTTCGCCGCCGGCCAGATTTTTGCCGTTATCGGTGCCGACCCGGCGGTAGCCGAACTGGCGGCTGCCCTGCTCAAAATAATGTACCTGTTTACCCCCTTTTATCTGGTTATGGCCGTCGGCAACGCCATTCTGAGGGGTATGGGCCAGACTCGCGGCGCTTTCCTGATAACCACCGCCAGCAATATCCTCGCCCTTATGGTCAGCTATTTGCTCATTTTCGGCCGAGGCTTACCGGAACTGGGAGCTTACGGGGCGGCCTGGGGAACGGCCCTTTCCCAGCTGGCCGGCGGCTTTCTGGTTATCGCCGCTTTATTCGCCAACGACCGTACCCGCCTTCGACCGGACCTGGTGATTAGCTGGCAGCCGGCGGTCATCAGCCGTATCCTGGCCGTCAGCTTGCCGGCAGCCGGCGAACAGGTGGCTATGCAGGGCGGCCGCATCGTTTTCACCTTCATGTTGGCCGGCGTAGGCGCCGTTCAGTTTGCCGCCCATCAGATCGCTGTCCAGGCCGAGTCGATATCATTCATGCCGGGGTTCGGCTTCTCGGTTGCCGCCATGACCCTGACCGGCGTCCAGCTTGGCCGGGGGCTGGCCCATCGCGCCGAGCAGTACGTCTGGCTGACCAACCGCATCGCCCTTATCGGCATGGCGGCCATGGGCCTTGTTTTTCTGCTGTTCGCCCGGCCGCTCACCGGCCTGTTCATCGACGATCCGGCTGTCGTCCACTGGGGGACGCTGCTTGTCATGATCGCCGCCCTCGAGCAGCCGACTATTGCCGTGACCTATGTGCTTGGCGGTGCGCTCAGGGGTGCCGGCGATACCCGCTGGCCGATGTACGTCACAACCGCCGGCGTCTGGCTGGCCCGGATACCCCTTGCCTACCTCTTCCTTATCGTCTGGCGCTGCGACATAACCGTAGCCTGGTATATCACCGCCGGCGATTTTCTGCTGCGGAGCATTGTCCTCTGGCGGCGGTTCACCGGCAGAAAGTGGCAAAAAATAAAAATCGATTAGCATATTATGCCTGAGCCCTCAATATATAACAAGTAGTACAAATATGTGGGGGTGGCGGCATGCAAGCTTTCTGGAACAGCTTGGTCGGCGGTTTTGGGATAGCCCAACCTTTTCTGGCGGCGATAGTGCTTATTGCCTGCATGGTCCTGGTCGGCGACCGGGGCGGGAAGCTGGCTTTAAGACGGAACAATCCCTGCCTGGCGGCTCTTTGTATCTTCATATTTTCGCTCGGGACCGGCCTGACCGCCTGGTTCCTGGTGCTCAAACCCTTCTTTGCCCTGGCCGGGGCAAGCTTTACCCTCAGCTATCCGCTCATCCTTATGTACTGGGCGTTCTGGCTGCTGGTCGGTGTCCTTATCTCGGCCAAGAAACTTATCTACGAAAGCGCCAAACGGCAAGGACACCTGCCGTAAGGCGGCCGGCAAACAACGAGCCCCGCTTCAGTTGAAGCGGGGCTCTCTCTTTCATAAACTTAGCCGGCGATCAGGCCGGTAATCGTAATATTCGGCTTGAGAACAAGATCGATGTCGGTGTGGCCGTAATCCTCGATAACCCTGACCACCGGCCGCAGAGGGAAGTGGATGCGGTTATTGATTACATAGGCCGTCTGGCCGTTGTTCAGCCTGACCAGGCTGCCAACCGGGAAAATGGCCACCGTGTTGAAGAAAGCTCGCAAAAGGTTAAGGTCGAAATACGTGTTGCCGGCCGCCATCATCTTCTCGATAATTTCCTGCCGCGGCGTGCCGTCGTAATCGCTTGCGGTAACGGCGATATCGAAATAATTGGTTATTGCCACCAGGCGGGACAACGGATGGAGGTCCTTGGCAGTCAAACCTTTGGGGTGACCCGTGCCATCGAAAGCCTCGTGATGCTCGGCGGCGATCCGGGTTACGACTTTTCCCAGGTTGCTCCTGAGAAGAAGCTCGCGGCCGTAGACAGTATGGAGAAAGGCTTTGTCGAGGTCGCCCAACGGCAGCATCGACTTGCCAAGGTCGTGAAGGAGGGCGCCAAGGGCCAATTCGCGTAAGGTCGGCTGCTCAAACTTGAGGTAGAGGCCAGTGATGACCGACAAAATGCAGACGTTGGCGGCATGCTGGGTCTCGTCCGCGCTTGGCTCACGTACCTGAATGTTCACAATCTGGTCAAGTTGGCTGGCGGCTTCTCGTATGACCTTGTCAATCGTCGCATTGAGTTTATCCAGGTGAGCAGCCGGCGGCCGGAAATTCAAAATATCCGAAGCCTTCATGCGGAACAGTTCGCTGAAACACTCGATAAGCTCGCTGCGGAGCTGGGGGCTTATTGCCTTTGTCTGCCGGAGCGACTCCGCATAGGGGTCGGTGATACTGACCGAGGCAATGCCAAGACGCTTAAGGCGGGCGATATACGTTCTGGTAAGAGTTATGCCTTTTTCCAACAACAGATTGCCACGTTCGTCAACCACATCCTGCTGAAGAACCATACCGGCGCCGACATCGTCAATCCGCATCCTGTCCACCTCCCCGTCGCTGAAATCGTTCGCCCCAAAAGCCGCATTTGTAGTCATATTCTAATTATATAGCGCGCGGCATTTGCCAGGAATTGCTGATCGTCCCGTTTTTCTGGGACTTTAGTCTCATATTAAGGCGAGTCCCCGGCGAGGGCAAGCGGCCGCCGGTGGCTAAAGCCTAGAATTTGCCGCCTGACCTGGCAAAAAAGCGCATATTTTCCCCCTGGCAGCACATCCTATTCTTGGCATCAGCGAAAGGGGGGAATGAAAATGCTATCAGCCAAAGAATTGATGCAGCTGGAAGACTTCCTGACCATTGAACAATCCTGTGTCAAAACCTTTAATCACTTTGCCAATCAGCTCCAGGACAACCAGGCCAAGCAACTTCTCCAGCAGATTGCCCAGAAAAATCAGCAAAACTTCCAAACCATCAGCAAACAACTCAGCGCAGGACAAAATCTACAGTGAGGTGACAACTTGTGGTACAAATGTCGGGACAAAGCCAAAAAAGCCAGCAGGGACAGCTGAGCGGGCAAGGCATGCAAATATCCGACCGCGACATTTTGCAGGTCTGCCTCAACGAATCGAAGCATCTTGCGTCCTCGCTCAACACTTACATTCAGGAAGCAACCAGCGAGCAACTTAGGCGCGACTACATGACAATCCTTGGCGACGTTTATAGCCAGGAAAAGCAGATATACGACTACATGCAGCAGAAAGGCTATTACAACGTCAAAAACGCCAGCCCACAGGACATTTCCCAGGCCCAGAGCAAATTCAGCGGCCAGTCGCAGCAGCAAAGCATGCAATAGTACCAAAGTCCCGCGGACTAGGACCGCGGGATTATTTTTGCACCCGGGACTTGACACCGCTTCCCGCATTCTGTAAAATTAAAAATAAGTTTAAATGGATAACTATTATCCGTTGCTTTGCAGGATTTTTGGGAAGTAGGTGTTATCTGTGGACAACAGGATAACCGCGCTTCTGCGGGACAAGGGCTTTAAGGTCACACCGCAGCGGCTGGCCATCTTCAAGGTATTGGCCGCCAGCAAAGCCCACCCCAGTGCAGAAATGATTTTTAATCAACTTCAGCCGACATATCCGACAATGAGTCTGGCCACTGTTTATAAGACGGTGGAGATCCTTAAAGAGATTGGGCTCATTCAGGTTCTCAACGCCGGCGAGGACAGCTTCCGCTATGACGCCGACACCAGTATGCATCCGCATATCCGCTGCCTGCAGTGTGGCCGGGTGGACGACCTGCATGAGGTCAACACCGGTGCTTTCGTAGGCGAAGTGGCCCGCAAGACGGCCTATCGCCTGACTGGCCAACAGTTTTATTTCTATGGCGTCTGCCCAGCCTGCCAGAACAAGCCAACTCACTAAAATCGCGCAAAATCAAATCACGCCAAACCCAAACCCCGGCTCCTGTCGGGGTTTTTCTTTTGCTGCACAGGAAAGCCGGGACCGCCTGCCGAATACTAGCCCGAAAAAGGAGGGCTATCAATGGAAATTGCCAAATATATCGACCACACTCTGCTGAAAGCCGATGCCACCCCCGAGGATATTGCCAGGCTGTGTACCGAGGCAGCCGAGGCCGGCTTCGCCGCCGTCTGCGTCAACCCGGTTTATGTAGATCTGGCCGCCCATCTGCTGGCAGGCAGTGGCGTCAACGTCGCCACCGTCATCGGCTTTCCCTTGGGAGCCACCTTCACCGCCATAAAAGTGGCCGAGGCTGGCGCCGCCATTCTCCGCAAGGCCGATGAACTCGACATGGTCATGAACATCGGCGCCGCCCGGGCCGGCCAGTGGCAGGCCGTCACCGACGATATCCGCGCTGTGGTGGCGGCGGCTGAGGGCAAAACCGTCAAAGTTATCCTTGAGACAACTTTGCTGGCCGAAGAGGAAAAGCTGCGGGCCTGTGAGGCTGCCATTGCCGCCGGCGCCCATTATGTCAAAACTTCGACCGGCTTTGCCGCCGGCGGGGCCACCGTCGAGGATGTCCGTCTGCTGGCCGGGGCAGTTGCCGGCCAGGCCGGCGTCAAAGCTTCGGGCGGTATCCGGACCCGCCAGCAGGCCGAAGCAATGCTGGCTGCCGGGGCCACCCGCCTTGGGACAAGTGCCGGCCTTACCCTCATTAAGTAGTTAACATAAAATACCGATAGTCATGGACCACCCCCTGTGCTATAATGGGAGACCTGTAAGCACAAAGAGGGGAGGGAGGTCCATGCGCAAGATGATAATCGAATTTACTCTACTTGTCGCCCTCGCGGCGGCAGTATTTTTAGTAACCCAGCCGGATTCGAGACTCGGAATGCGGTTTTACCCGCTTATCCGCGAGGCCGCGGCCGCTAAAATGGATTACCAGACCCGTAACCTGGCGGCGACCGAAACCCCACACTTTACGATAAAGTACGCCGAGCAGGACGCCGACACGGTGGCCATCGTGGCCCAGGCGGCCGAGGCGGCTTATCAGCCGGTCACTCAGGGGCTCGGCTATACGCCTGAGGGCAAAACCATCATCATTATCAACCGGAGCCGTAGCGAGCTCAACCGAAACTTCGGCTGGTCGGGCGACCAGAGCGCCATGGGCGTGTACTGGGGCGGCGTGATCCAGGTCCTCTCGCCTCACGTCTGGCTGAAGGACACGACCGCCGACAGCTTTATTCGCTCCGGGCCGATGGTTCACGAGTTCACTCACCTTGTGCTCGACCATCTGACCCGCGGCAATTACCCGCGCTGGTTCACCGAGGGACTGGCCCAGTACGAGGAGTATCAGATAAACGGCTATGAATGGCAGACTGCCAATAACTCGCTTCAGGGCCAGCTTTACCCGATGAGTCAACTTGATAAAAGCTTCGACAGTCTGCCCAACCAGGCGCTTGCCTATCGCGAGTCGCTGGCGGCCGTCCGCTATATCGCCGAAGTCCACGGTGAGGATAAACTGCGTCAGGTTATCAGCCTGCTGACTGCCGGCCGCAGCATGGCGGACGCCATCGCCACCTCGCTGGGGATGGACTACGACAGCTTTAACGTCGCCTGGCCCCGCTGGGCAAGAGCTAATATGTAAAGGAGATACATCATAGGATGTATCTCCTTAGGCTGTCGATAAAGGCCCATCTGCGGCGTTGCTCCTCAAAGCGCTTACTTGCGTACGTCCCGCAGTACGCGGCCGATGCTGTTAAACCGAGCCTTTGCAAAGTGGTATGCACAAATTAGTCGCGGAGGCAACGGTGGCGCGCTTTTCCGGTGCGCCTTGCATCTGGACCTTTCTCGCCAGCCTGGGTTTGTCTACACTCAAAAAGGAGATACATCGTAGGATGTATCTCCTTTTGCGTTATTCCCGGCCGTTTTCCTGGCCACCTTCCTCGCGCGGGCCGACGCTGACCAGCAGCTTGCGGACCCCATCGTTGATTTTTTCGGTCTGGGCCATGAGTGCCTGCTGGCCGCTTTGCAGCGGCGCCAGCTCCTGACGGAGCAGGCCCAGGGCCTGCTTGATGACTTTATCATAAATCGAAGCCCGAACCTTGTTCCGCGTATGAAAACCCATCGTCATACCTCCCCGTATCATCTACTACATAGTATGATTGAAGCCCGGCCGACGTGCCGGCCGGCCGGCGGCATAAAAATGGCGGATTTGGGAACTTTAGAAGAAAACCGATTGGCGGAGGCATCTGTGACAAGTCAACGAATTCTCCTCATCGGCGGCCTGGCGCTTTTTCTCGGCAGCCTTGGCTACG
>JAEZLU010000225.1 GCA_023415075.1 Bacillota bacterium | reverse complement strand
GGCGGCAACGAAGGTTTTCCCCTGGCGGCTGCCGGTGCTATAATAGGCATATACGTATACGCAATTCTGTCCAATTTTCTCCCGAGGAGGTTTGCCGGATGAAACGTCTTCTGCGTCTCATTGCCATCATGCTGCTCGTTTCGCTGCCGGTGACCGCCCAGGCCGAACCATTGCAGGACTACGAGGAAGCCCGCGATATTTACGATACGGCGTTGGCCTGCATGGCCACCTACAGCAACCGGCTGGGCTCGCTCGGCTTTTCCCGCCTGGAGCAGGAGGGCTGGAAGGTCCAGCATTTCGATATAGAGCAGGACGCGACCCAGGCGAAATTCCTGCTGCTGCAGCGGACCGACCCGTTAACCGGCAAGGTGCGGGTGATGCTGGCGGTGGCAGGAACGGAAACCACCAGGGATATCAAAGCCGATCTGAAGTACGGCCAGGTGTATTTCGCCGGCCGGAATTTCGCCGAGTCCGCGGCCAAGGCCGAGGAGAAAGACCTCGACCATACCTTCCCGAAGGTCCACCGGGGCTTCAACGATGTTACCCAACTGGCGCTGACCGCCGATATCCTCGAGGGGCCGGGCGAGGATTATGTCACCGAGCATTTGCTTGGCCATCCCGAGCACGAGTTGCTGCTGACCGGCCACAGCCTGGGCGGCGCGGTGGCGACGCTGTACGCGGCCAAACTGATCAGCCTGGGAGTGCGGCCGGAGCAGGTCAAGGTAATCACCTTCGGGGCACCGGCGGTGGGCAACGCCGCTTTCGCCGATTTGGTCAAGGACAGGCTGAATCTGACCCGGGTGACGGTGAGCGGCGACCAGGTGACAAGCGTTCTCCAGAGTTTGATCGGCGGCTATGTCCAGTTCGGCCACCATGCGAGCTGGGAAGCGCCGAGCAATATCGTGATGCACCCGCACCATATCCCGGTATATTTGAATATGGCGGTGAAGAATTTTTATGACAAGCGCTGGCTGGCGGTGCGGGCCGGGGCGGTGAGCGTGCCGATGCAGACGCCGCCGCAGGGGCCGCGGGTGTATGTGGCGCCGGTGGCGAACAGCCTGTCGGCCGACCTGCGGGAGGAGTTCGCCTATATGCGGGAGACACTGTGGGAGGACTACCGGGCAATGTTCCCAGGGTATATTTTCGCCGAGGGCGACGATGATCTGAACACCTCGCTGGCGAAGGCGGCCGCCGCCGGCTGCGAGTGGCTGGTGGCGGCGGAGATCGAGAGCCGGCCGTCAAAAAACGAGGAGGGCGTGTTTTTCGTAAGCCTGAATCAGGTAATCTACCGGGTGAAGGACCGGACGCCTGTCAGCATCTACGGTTCGAGCGACAGCACCGAGCGGGCTACGCCGATAGGGGCGTTCATAAGCAGCGTCCGGGCGATGCGCAGCGAGAATTTGTTCAGGCTGCAGCAAGGCGGGTAGCGTAACGACAGCAAAAAAACCGGGACTGAGTCCCGGTTTTTCGTTTCCACCGACGCTGACCGACTTTTTCTAGAAGAAAATTGTAATTTTAGTCATATTTCGTCATTTTATAGCAGGATTTGGCAAGGGCGATGGGGAACGATTTTTATTTGGGTGATCATGTTTGGATTACATATGGCCACTTTTAGAAAATATCGTGACAATCATCGGCATCGCCGCCGCCGGTTCGTACATAGGCACAAAGCTCCCCAGGCTGGCCTGGCTGGCCTGGGGGGTTCTGTTCGGGCTCGGCACCATAATTCTTATGCGGGATTCGCTGCTCATGGCCCCCGGCCGGTTTGTCGATTTCCGCTTTCTGATGATGACCCTGGCCGGTTATTTCGGCGGACCGCTGCCAGCGCTGCTGGCGGCGGCCATCAGCGCCCTGTACCGCTGGGAACTTGGCGGGGCCGGCGCCGGCGGCGGAGTGACGGCAATCTTCGCTTTCGGCCTGGTCGGCGTTTACCTGCGGCGCTTTCGCCTAGGGAACTGGGGCCCGGGACGTCATCTGCTTCTGGGGTGGACCCTGACGGCGCTGGTCTTGATTATTATGCCGCTGGTACCGCCGTGGGAAACGGCGGCCCTGGAGGTGGCGAAGAAGGCGTCCCTGCCGTTTTTCCTGCTGGCGCCGGCCTGTTGGTACATCGGCTTCGCGATTTTCTCCATTTTACAGGATGCGGTGAGCAGCCAGCAGCTGCTGCGGGAGGAAATCCGCCTGCTGGATATCGAGCCGGAGCCGGCGATCATCCGGGAGCCGGACGGGACGATAATCTTCTGGAACCGTAAGGCCGAGGAGCTATACGGCTGGACCAAGGATGAGGCGGTTGGCAAGTGCGGCCACGAGCTGCTGGCCACCAGCCTCCCGCTGCCGCTTGAAGAGATCAACGCGGCTTTGGAACGAAACGGCCACTGGGAGGGCGAGGTTGTCCACAGCCGCAAGGACGGCAGCCGGATCACCTGCCGAAGCTGCTGGCTGGTAAAACGCACGCCCGGAAAGCAGGAGATACTGGAGCTAAATATGGATATTACCAGGACCAAGAAGCTGGAGGCCGAGCTTAGACGGCTGGAGGTGCTGACCGCGGTGGGCGAGATGGCGGCCGGCATCAGCCATGAGGTCAGGAACCCGCTGACGACCGTCCGCGGCTATCTGCAGCTTTTCCAGCACAAAGAGGCGTTCAGCGACCAGCGCGAGCAATTTGCCACGATGATCAACGAACTCGACCGGGCCAACACAATAATAAGCGAGTTTCTGTCACTGGCCAGGGATAGGGTTTCCGAGCTGAAGGTCGGCAACCTGAACGGGGTAATCCAGGCGCTGTTTCCGCTCATCCAGGCCGACGCTTTTCACAAGGGCCACGAGGTCAGGCTCGAGACCGGGGCCATCCCAAACATCCGGATAGACGAAAGCGAGATACGCCAGCTGGTGCTCAACCTGACGCGCAACGGCCTTGAGGCGATGGACGCCGGCGGCCTGCTAACGATAGCCACCTGCCGCGAGGGGGAAACTGTGGTGCTGAAGGTGACCGACGGCGGCCGGGGCATCCCGGAGGAAGTTCTGGCTCACCTGGGCACTCCGTTCGTGACGACGAAGGCGAACGGCACCGGCCTCGGGCTGTCGGTATGTTACCGGATCGCCCAGAGTCACGGCGCGAAAATCGAGGTCGAGACTTCGCCGGCCGGCACGGCTTTTTCGGTGATTTTCAAGGCGGCGTAGATCAACTGGCGGCCAAAAAGCGACAACCGGGGACTTTCCCCGGTTTTTCGTCGGCCACCGGCCACGGCGTAAAAAGGGCTCTTTGCCGGCCGGCGGCAGGAAATCGCCGGCGGCAGGGCAAATAATATGAGGATATTCAGTCTGTAAGGAGCATTGACTATGGAAGAAGGGTTCATCCGCGACAGCAAGGTCTGCGGATTCGAGAGGATGGTCCTGCTGCGGGTCCGGCCGGGGGCCGACCTGCTGGCGGCAATCGCGGACGGGATAAGAAAGCACGGTATTCGCTCGGGGGTGTTCGTTTCCGGGCTGGGGGCGCTGCAGAAGGCGGTGCTCCGCAATCTCCGGGTCTTCCCGGCCAGCTATCCGGTGCAGCCGGAGGACCGGCTGTATTTCACGCTGGAAAAGCCGCTGGAGCTATTAGGGGTGAGCGGCTGGATCGGCGAGCGGGCCGACGGTACGGCCGAGATCCACGCCCATTTTTCGGCAAGCTACGCCGACGGCGACAGGGTGGTCGGGGTGGGCGGCCATCTGACGACCGGGACGATCGCCGCCATCAAGGTCGTGATCGCGATCGCCGTGCTGCCGCCAGGGTCGGTGGGCGCGAACTTCGACGAGGAGTCGCAAAGTCTTGATATTGATCTGGCGTAGGTCATGGCCGCGCAGGGTGCGGCGATGAGCCCGGCCGGCAGCCCGCGGCCGCCGATCTGGTCGCGGAACTTCATCCTGTTGTCGCTGTCCAATGCCCTCCTGTTCGCCGGTTTTCATCTGCTGCTGCCCACGCTGCCGTTGTTCGCCGCCGCCTACGGAGCGTCGCCGACCGAGATCGGCCTTATTGTCGGCGGTTTCACTTTTTCGGCGATCGGCGTAAGGCCGTTCACGGCCGCCGGCATCGGCCGCTGGGGCCGCAGCCGCTTCCTGCGGCTGGGTCTGGCGGTGTGCATTTTGTCGATGGCCGGTTATTATTTCACGGCCCAGGCGGCGACGACGCTGGCGGTGCGACTGGCCCACGGCCTCGGCTTCGGCATCGCCAGCACGCTGTACGCGGCCCTGGCGGCCGAGCTCATCCCGGCCGGCCGCCGCGGCGAGGGAATGGGCTATTTCGGCCTGGGCACGACCTTCATGATGGCCCTGGCTCCGCTGGCCGGGCTATGGCTTTACGAGGTGCTACGGCCAGAGGGCCTGTTTGCCGGCGGGGTGGCGATGCAGGCGCTGGCGCTGGCGATACTATGGGCCGTGCCCTTCCGGGACGGCGCCGACGCGCCGGCGGCCGGCGAGGCGCTGCCGCCCTTTCCCCTGCGGCGGGTGCTGGCGCCTTGCTCTTTAAGCCTGCTGCTCGGCATCTGCATGGGCGGCGTGATGAGTTTCATCGTCCTGCTGGCTAAGGAGCGCCAGTTCGCCGACCCCGGCCTGTTCTTCTTCACAAGTACGATGTTCGTTTTCGTTGTCCGGACGTTTTCCGGGCGACTCTACGACCGCCTGGGGGCTCCCTGGGTGATTGCCCCGGCGGCCCTGGCGGTGTTCATCGCCATGCTGGGCCTGGCGAGCGGCGACATGCCGCTGCTGGCGGCCGCCGCCTTCTACGGGGCGGGGCTGGGGGCGCTGTTCCCGGCGATGCAGACCTGGATGCTGCAGCTGGCGCCTCACGGCCGGCAGGTGACGGCAAGTGCCCGCTATTACAACGCC
>JAEZLU010000215.1 GCA_023415075.1 Bacillota bacterium | reverse complement strand
CACCAGGGGCTGATCGGCGTTGAGGATGGCCAGGCCGTCGGCACCGATGGCCTCTACCAGTTCGCCTTTGGCGGCGGCGATGTTGTCGATGCTGCCGAGAACCTCGACATGGGTCTCGCCGACGTTGGTAATGACGGCAACGGTCGGACGGGCCACGGCCGCCAGACGGGCGATCTGGCCCCCGCCCCGCATACCCATCTCGACGACGGCGGCGGTATGGGAGGCATCAAGGTTTAAAAGGGTCAGCGGCAGGCCGATGTCGTTATTGAAATTGGCCTCGGTTTTGAGTACCTTGAAGCGGCTGGCAAGCACGGCCGCCACCATATCCTTGGTGGTGGTCTTGCCGTTGGAGCCGGTGATGCCGACGACCGGCAGGGTGAAGCGACGACGGTGGTAGCCGGCCAGCTCCTGGAGAGCGGCCAGGGTGTCGGCGACCAGGACGGCGGTAACGCCTCGGGGAACGGCGACTGCGTCGTTATGGACGACTACGCCGGCGGCGCCGGCGGCGGCAGCTTTGTCCAGGAAATCATGGGCATCGAATTTTTCCCCCTTCAGGGCGACAAACAAATCGCCGGCTTTCAGGGTGCGGGTGTCGGTGGAAACACCGGAGAAAGCGGTGGCCGCCGATAGCCCCTTAAGGCTGCCGCCGGTGGCGGCCAGCACCTGGTCGAGCGTGAATTCGGCCATCAGTTTAGCCCCCTTATCAGCTCCCGGGCTACTTCCCGGTCATCAAAATCAATGGTTTTGTCCTTCAGGACCTGGTAAGTCTCATGGCCCTTGCCGGCGATTATGACGACGTCTTCCGGCCCGGCCAGGCTGATAGCGCGGCCGATGGCCCGCCGCCGGTCGGCGATGATCTCGTAAGCTTTGCCGCTTTCCTTCAGGCCGACCTCGATTTCGGCGAGGATGGCCAGCGGGTCTTCACTACGGGGGTTGTCGGAGGTGGCGATGACGACGTCGCCGTACTGGCCGGCCAGCCGTCCCATTATCGGCCGTTTGGTGCGGTCACGGTCGCCGCCGCAGCCGAAGACGACGATTATCCGCCGGCGGGCGAACTGACGGGCTGTCCGCAGGATGTTCTCCAGGCCGTCGGGGGTGTGGGCGTAGTCGACGATGACGCTGAAAGGCTGACCGGCGTCCACCAGTTCGAAGCGGCCGGGCACGCTTTCGAAAGCCTCAAGGGCCTGTTTGATGACGGCCGGCTCCAGATCTTCGGTAAGGGCGGCGCCGACGGCGGCCAGGACGTTGTAAACGTTGAAGACTCCGGTAATTTTGAGGTTTAGCGGCAGCCGGCCGAAGGGGCCGTTTATCGTGAAGGCAGCGCCGCCGGCCCTCACGTCGATGTCGGTGGCGGTCAGGTCGGCCATGGCTTCGACGCCGTAGGTCAGCGAGCGGCAGCCGCAGCTGGCCAGCATGGCCGGAGCAGCCGCATCGTCGCGGTTGACGACGGCCGCTTTGTTACCCTTGACGGCGCCGGCGGCCGTCAGCATGCGGAACAGCTCGGCTTTGGCGGCAATATAGTTTTCGAAAGTCTGGTGGAAGTCAAGGTGGTCACGGGTCATGTTGGTGAAGACGCCGACGTCGAACTCGCTGCCGCTTACCCGGCCGAGGGCCAGGGCGTGAGACGAGACTTCCATTACGGCGTAATCAACGCCGGCGGCGACCATATCGGCGAAAATGGCCTGAAGGTCGATGACGTCGGGGGTAGTATTCTTGACTGGCAGCACCTGGCGGTCAATGACGGTGTGGATGGTGCCGATGAGGCCGACCTTGTGGCCGGCAGCCATCAGAATGGCCCGGATGAGATGGGTGGTGGTGGTCTTGCCGTTAGTGCCGGTGACGCCGATCAGCCGCAGCTTGCGACTGGGATAGTCAAAGAAGTAGGGCGCCACTGCCTGCATGGCCTGGCGGGTAGCGGGCACGCGGACAACCGTCACGCCGGCCGGTACGGCCACCGCCCGTTCAATCAGCACGGCGACCGCCCCCTGGCGGCAGGCAGCCTCCACATAGTCGTGACCATCTACCTTGCTGCCGGCAAGGGCGATGAACAGCGAACCGGGGCGGACGGCCCGTGAATCATAGGCGATGGCGGCGATCTCCCGGTTGGCGTCACCGGCGACCTCGGCCGCCGGCAGTAGGGTGATTAGTTCTTGCAAGGTCTTGGCCATGATGTCCTCCTGAGTCCAGGAAAAGTTTGCCGTTATATCGTAGTATTGCCAGATATCATTCGAAATAGACCGTAACCGGTGTACCGGAAGCGACTTTGGCGCCGGCGGCCGGTTCCTGGCGGGCGGCCCTGGCGGCGGTGCCGGCCGGCTTGAAGGCTAGGCCGAGATCGGCCAGCAGTTCGGCGGCCTCTTTCGCCGACAGGCCGGTAAGATCAGGCACGGTGATTACCCCTTCGGCGTAGCGGGGCTTCTCGGTATAGATAAGGACGCTGGCGCCCGCCGGCACTCGGCTGCCGGGCTTGGGCACCTGGTCGGCCACCCGCTCGCCGCCTTCCTCGATCCGAGTGGCCAGACCGGCTTTCGCCAGTTGACTGGTGGCCTCGGCCACCGTCAGATTGATGACGAGCGGTACAGCGACATGGGCAGGTGTCGGTAGAGGCGGCTGGGCGACGGCCGGTGGCTGGGGCGCGACCTGGAGATACTGGAGAATGTCACGGGCCACGGCGCCGAACACCGGGGCGGCAATCAGACCGCCGTAGTATGGCCCGACCGGTTCGTCGATAATAACCAGCAGGGCGAGCTTGGGAGCGTCGGCCGGAGCGAAACCCACGAAGGACGCCACATAACGGCCGGCGACATAGCCCCCCTCGCCCACTTTCTGGGCGGTGCCTGTTTTGCCGGCAATGCGGAAGCCTTCAATATATGCGTTCCTGCCTGTACCTTCTTCCACAACTTTTTCTAAAATTCCTTTAACCGTCTGGGCGGTTTTACCATCAAGCACCCTGGCAGCCGCGTCGGGGGCAAAGGCGCGGGTGACCCGGCCCTCATGGTCGCGGGCCTCTCGCACAATCTGGGGCCGCAGCAGCTGGCCGTCGTTGGCTACGGCGGCGGCGGCGGTAATGAGTTGGATGGGTGTAACGGCTATGCTTTGGCCGATGGCCATGGTGGCAATGTTGATTGGCTTTATCTTAGTCTTTTCAATCATGATGCCGCGGGCTTCGCCGGGCAAATCGACGCCGGTCGGCTTGTTGAAGCCGAAAGCCTCGATATAGCGGTAAAAGGCGTCGGCCCCCAGGCGCAGGCCTACATTGACGAAACCAACGTTACAGGAGTTTTCGACGACTTCAAGAAAGGTCTGGCTGCCGTGTCCACCCTGCCGCCAGCAATGGATATGGCGGCCCTGGACTTCGACCGCGCCAGGGTCGAAGAAGCGGTCCTGCAGGCTGACGACGTGCTCGCCGACGGCGGCGGCGGTGGTGATTATCTTGAAAGTCGAGCCGGGCTCGTAGGCGTTGGACACCGCGTTGTTGCGCCATAACTTGGGCGGATAGGCGGCAAAGTCGTTGGGATCGTAGTCCGGCTTGTTGGCCAACGCCAGGATTTCGCCGGTGGCCGGGGCGATGGCAATCATCGATACCGCTTTGGCCTGGGTATCCCGCAGCACTTTTTCCAGCTCGCGCTCGATTATCTGCTGAATGACGAGGTCGATGGTAAGGTAGATGCTCTGTCCCGGCTGCGGCGGCACGAAGCGGTGGGTTGCCTGGGGAATCTCCCGCCCGCGGGCGTCGTACTCGATGACTATGCCGCCGGCACGGCCGCGAAGGTAACTGTCGAAGGTGAGTTCGACTCCGTCGAGACCCTGACTGTCGATGCCGGTAAACCCCAGGATATGGGCGGCCAGGCTGCCGTTTGGATAGTGGCGGCGGTTCTCCTGGGTCAGGCCGATGCCCGGCAGGTTTAGCTTGCGAACGGCGAGGGCGGTTGCCGGGTCGATTTTGCGCTTTATCCAGGTGAACGCCTGGTATTTCTTGAGGCGGGTGGCCAGGTTATCGGCGTTTAATGCCAAAATAGCAGCCAATTTGGCTGCTGCTTCCTCGGGGTTCCGTATTTCGGCCGGTATGGCGTAGACCGATTCGCTGCTCACGCTGACTGCCAGTTCGCGGCCGTGGCGGTCGTAGATCACGCCCCGCCGGGCCTCGACCGGTATCTCCCTGACCCGCTGATCGGTGGCACTTTCGGTAAGCCAGCCGCTATGGAAAAATTGGAGGTAAACCAGCCGGCCGACGAGGCCCAACATAATGAGGACGACAAAAAGGAACAGCCAGGCTGCCCGTTTGCGGATGGAAACATGTGAAGCTGACGCCACGCGCTTTCTCCCCCATCACTAGAGTTTAGCGCCCGTTCGCCTCCGCTTTCTTCATTTTTAGCACGCTGGCCACTCGGCCGGCCGCGTCCCCGCTCGGGCTGGCCCCGGTCGTCTTGGGGGCGGCAGCGGCGTAGTAGGTATTTTGCGGCTGAACCATGCCGAGCTTGGTTGTGGCGATCTGCTGGATCCGTTGGGGTGATTTCAGTTTGGCGACTTCCAGGCGAAGAAGGTCGTTCTCTTTTTCCATTTTAGCGACCTGAACCTTCATTTCCATGAGGTCGTAGCCGGCCCGGACGATTATTTCGCTATGTATGGTGATAAGCATGGCAAGAGCAGCGGCCAGTGTGATGAGCTGCAGGCATTGTTTCCTGAGGCTCGGGTATGGCCGGATCTTGGCGGTAATCACCGGCTGCGGCGCCGGTTCGTAGTATTCTGCCCACTCCTGCTTGCGATTCACTAACATAGTATTTTCCCTCCCTGGAAGTTAGAACACATTCTTCCCTGATTATACCTTTTCCGCCACGCGCAGTTTGGCGCTGCGGGCCCGGGGGTTGTCGGCCAGTTCGACCGGTGATGGGGCGACCGGCTTGCCGAGGAGCTTAACACTGGGAACGTTGTTGCAGACACATACCGGTAAGTCGCGGGGACATTTGCAGCCTTTGGCCAATTCGTGGAGCGTCTGTTTGGCGATGCGGTCTTCGAGGGAGTGGAAGGTTATTATGCAGATGCGGCCGCCGGGTTTGAGGCGCTGAACGGCGTTTTCGATTGACGAGCGGAGGATGCCAAGTTCGGCGTTGACTTCAATACGAATGGCCTGGAAGGTGCGCTTGGCCGGATGGGGCCCTTCGCGGCGGGCCGCGGCCGGGATGGCTTTTTTGATTGTCTCTACCAGTTGCAGCGTGCTGCCGAGCGGGTGTATATTGCGGGCCGCGACCAGGAAGCTGGCGATCCTCTTGGCCCAGCGCTCCTCGCCGTACTCGGCGATGATCGCTGCCAGCCGCTGCTCGGAATATGTGTTGACTACATCATAGGCTGTGAGGGCGTCGGCCGGGTTCATCCGCATATCGAGCGGGCCGTCGTTCATGTAGGAGAAGCCGCGTTCGGCCACGTCCAACTGGTGGGAGGACACGCCGAGATCGAAGAGGATGCCGTCAACCTGAGGGATGTCCAGGCTGTCGAGGACGGCCGGCAGACGGTTGAAGTTGCTGTGGACGACGCTAACCCGGCAAGGAGCGCTTACCAGGCGGGTCTGGGCGGCTCGAATGGCCGCCGGGTCCTGATCGAGGCCTACCAGCCAGCCTGCAGGCGCGAGCCGGGCGGCAACGGTGGCCGAATGGCCGCCGCCGCCGACGGTGCAGTCTACGTAGATGCCGGCGGGATCGGTGATCAGGGCGTCGATAGTTTCGGCGAGGAGAACGCTTGTATGTTCAAAATCCATCGGTTTATACTCCGGCTATATTCCCAGATCGACCAGATTTTCGGCGATGGTGGCGACTTCGGGGCCGATCTTGGCGTTATATTCGTCCCAGGCCTCCTTGCTCCAAATCTCAATCCGCGAGGAGACGCCGATGACAGTGACATCCTTGTCGAGTTTGGCATGGTCCCGGAGGGTCTGCGGCAGGAGCACCCGCCCCTGTTTGTCGCACTCAAGCTCGGCTGCGCCGGCAAAGAAGAAGCGGACAAACGCTCTGGCCTCAGGTTTGGCGAGGGGCAGCTGCTTGAGCTTGTTCTCTAGGATGGCCCACTCCTCGCGGCTGTATACGAATAAACAGTTGTCAAGGCCCTTGGTGGCGATGAAATTCTCGCCAAGTTCCTCACGGAACTTGGCCGGGAAAATGAGGCGCCCTTTATTGTCTATGGTGTGGAGATACTCCCCCATGAACA
Source organism: Bacillota bacterium (assembly GCA_023415075.1). Taxonomy (GTDB): domain Bacteria; phylum Bacillota; class Negativicutes; order Sporomusales; family UBA7701; genus JAEZLU01. Next base: position 3,350 of record JAEZLU010000215.1, on the reverse strand, counting down.
TGGCCTCATCACCACCCCGGTCGATTTCTTAACCACTTTCCACCACAATTCACCACTTTACCTTTATTTTTCTCGATAAAACAAAAAAATCCTTCCATAATTGAAGGATTTTTTTACTTAAATAATTTGTCGGCGGCCAAACGCCTAAACAAATTAGCTTAATATAACAACATGTAGTGGGACGATGATTATATGCCCCCATATATAGGGTATCGGACCACAAAATTTTTTATTATTTTTTTTGTTAAAATTTAAGAAAAACTGTTGTTTTTGCGGTTTTTGAGGCTGTTCTGCGGAAATACCGCTCCCAATCAGGAGCGGTATTTTAGTTGCGGATAATCCCCATGCGTTCGAGGATCGGCGCCGCCGCCAGCCGATAGTAGAAGCTGCGGAAGGTGCGGTCGCCGTGGAATATCGGGATACGTTCAAGGGCATATTGATCGCTTTCCAGGCCGACCTCGCCGTAGCGGATGGTGAAGGCGGCCCGGTAGCCGGCCAGGCGGACGGTTTCAGCAAGCTGGCGGTTATAGGCGCCGGTAGGATAGGCGAAGTAACGCGGCTTGTGCCCAAGCTGCCGTTCGATCTCACGGCTGGAATCGCTAAGCTCGGCCTGGACCTGCTCGGGGGTAAGTTTAGTGAGCGCCTGGTGGTGCACGGTGTGGGAGCCGAAGGTTAAGCCGCTCTTGTGCATTTCCCGTACCTGCTCCCAGGTCAGGAAGCGGTCGTCCGCGCCGACCAGGCTGGTCACCAGGAAGATGGTTGCGGTGAAGCCGTATTTTTTCAGGATGGGGTAGGCGTTGGTGTAGTTATCGCGGTAGCCGTCATCGAAGGTTATGAGGACAGGCTTGTCAGGCAGGGGCCGGCCGTATTTCAGGTAGCCGACAAGCTGGTCGGGGCTGATGGTATGGTAACCGTTTTCGGCAAGATAACCCATCTGCTCGTCGAATTCTTCCGGGGTCAGCGACAGCGCCTGAGGGGGAGCCAGTTTGCCGACCATATGGTAATTCAGGACGGGAACGTCGACAAGCTCGGCCGGATTGTACTGGCGGCCGGCCACCGCGCGGGTGCCGGTCACGGAGGAGGCGACAGCGAACAGCAGGAAAAGGATCGAGCCGAGGGCGACCAGGGCGCGTTTGCTTGGCATGATTCCCCTCCCCTCCTTTTCGGCAAATCACCAGCAAATTTCTACTTTTTTTCTCTATTTATTCTATATATATTCTATCATTGTCAGGCAGTTATCGGTAGGTGGTATTTTGCCCCTCTCAGTTACACACATCTACGACGTCGGCGCCGGTGATTTCCCGCAGCCTGTCAGGGCTGACCGGCAAGGCCGAGTTAGCGGTACCGGCAGCGGCGTAAACTATGTCGAATTGCCAGAGGCTGCGGTCGAGATATAGCGGCACTCCGGGCAAAAGGCCGACCGGTGAGACGCCGCCCGGCGGGAAGCCAGTCTCCCGCTCCACCGTTTCGGCGTCGGCGAATTTGACTTTTTTGGCGCCGAGGACCCTGGCCAGTTCTTTGACGTTGGTGCGGGTGTCGCCGCAGGTGGTCAAAAGAAGCGGCCGGCCGTCGGCGACGAAGCAGAGGGTTTTCGCGATCTGGGCCGGCTTGACGCCGAGGGCCTGGGCGGCAAGTTCGGAGGTGTGGGTGCTGCTGTCGAAGAGGATGATCGCCAGGTCGGGGTATTGGCGGAGAAAGTTTTGGACACGCTCAAGGGGCGACATAGGGTTCCTCCTTACTGGTCGGGGCTCCCCTCCCCTGCCCTGCCGCCGGTCGGCCGGATAAGGAAGACCAGGGCCGCGGCTGCAAGGAAGCCGCTTACAAGGCGGGTCAGAAAGATGCCTCGAATTGTTTCGTTGTCTAGCCGTAGGCCGGCAAAAACACTATGGCCGGCAGCAAACAGCAGGATGGCCGAGGCGAAGATGCTGCCGGCGCGGAGACGGCCGGTTTTCCGCTGCCAGAAGGCCAAAGCGGCCAGGAAAAGAAAAATGAGCAGGTTCCAGGCCGATTCATACAGGAACACCGGCTGGAAAAAGTCGAACTGTTCGTAGCCCTCGGGCCGCAGAGCGAAATCTATATAGATGCCCCACGAGCGGTCGGTGGGATAGCCGAAGGCTTCCTGATTAAAAAAACTGGCCCATTGGCCTAAGGAAACGGCGAAAGCAAGTCCGGGGGCGCAGAGGTCGGCCCAGCGGACGAAGGACAGGCCGGTTTGCCGGCTGTACAGGTACAGGACCAGCAGAAAAGCAAACAGGGCGCCGTTGATCGACAGCCCCCCCTGCCACAGACAGATAACGGTTACCGGGTTGTCCCAATACAGGGCCCAGTTGGCCATGACATAGGCAAATCTGGCGCCGGCCAGGCCTGCCGGCACGCCGAACAGGACGAGGTCGGCGATGGGCGCAAGGGGCTCGCCGGAGCGGCGGGCATGCACAAGGGTAATTAAAAAAGCAGCCAAAATAGCGGCGGCAATAATCAGCCCGTACCAGTAAAAATGCAGCGGCCCCAGCGAAAAAGCTATTTTGCTCATGCTTTCTCCCGTGAATTTAACTGCCAATAGTATTTTACCGTTTCAGCAAAAAAATTGCTAGTCCATTTGCATAAACGGCGGAAAAAGGACCATACTATGACCGTAAGGGTTCGTAATGGTCGAGCCAAGATTGGTATCGGATCTCACGTGAGGTTCGGTATCAGTCGGCCAAAGATTAATGTCAGGTCTGCTAGGCTTGGCATTGGTCGGCGGGCAGATCGTTATATGTCCTGTAAGGCTGTACGGCAGCCCAACTGTTGTCGTGTGGTCAAAAGGGATGTGTAGCGGTCGAGCTAAGACTGCCAAGGGTTCTGTAGATTCTCCGGGAATCTTCTAGGGATCTGTCGTTGTCGGGAGATTGCGGTAGGTTCCGTAGGTATCTTTGGTAGTCGAGCAAAGGTCAGTATTGGTTGTGTAATGCTTGTGCGTAGTCGAAAGATTGCGTATAGGTATGTAATGATCAGTATTGGCTGTAGCGTAGATCATTACGGGCTCTTTCCCATTTTCCGAAAAGCGGCCGCGGCAAATTTCGTTATACAAGCCCCGGCCCTTTATGGTATAATTATCTTGTTTTCACAATTTCCGAAAGGAGGACGAATGAAGTGGTTGTAACTAAGGATATGAGCATCATCGAAGTGGTGCAAAAATACCCGAAAACGGTCGAAGTCTTCCGCAACTACGGCATGGGTTGCCTGGGTTGCGCCGCCGCCCGCTTCGAGAACATCGAACAGGGGGCCCTGGCCCACGGCATCGATGTCGACGCGCTGATCGCCGATATCAACAAGGCGGTGGACGCCGGCGGCTGCGGCGGTTGCTGCGG
>JAEZLU010000192.1 GCA_023415075.1 Bacillota bacterium | reverse complement strand
GACCGGACCGGCGTGGATCAGCTTTACGTCGTCGCGGGCCAGAGCGGCGACCGCATGGATAGCGGCGGTTACGTTCTTTACCTGGCGGAGACCGGCGACGATAAGTATGACTTTGTCGGCAGGCGCTATGCCGGGTGGCGCGGCCACCAGGCCCGAGTCGGCCAGCATTACACCAGGGGCGACTACCGAGATTTTGGCGGCGACGCCAGGGACGGCGGCGGCAACCTGGCGAGCGGCGTCAAGATGAAACAGCGCAATCCGTTCGGCCCGTTCGAGGGCCGCTACAACGGTATCCCGGCGGTCAGGGCGGTAAAGGTCGATGTTGTAGTCGGTGCCGGTCAGGGTGAGCACCAGCGGTGTCCCTGCCGGCAGGCGTTGTAGAAGCCTGCTGCCGAAGTGATAGGCGTGGAAACCGTGGACAAGGTCGCCGGCAAAAGCGGCCGAGGGCGGCGGCTGTTCGCAGAAACCGTAAGCCTCGGCTAGGATTCCCTGTCCGGCGAGGCCGTCGGCCAGGCGGCGGGCGGTTATGGCGTTGCCCCGCAGGCCGGCTAAATATGGGGTAAGAATGGTTATCCTCATAAGGATTCGCCTGCCTTGCGACTATGGCAAAATCGCATTTTACTCTTCATTAGACATAAGTCGCAAATTTCCTGCCATAATTGGCGGAAAATGGACATAAGTATTTTAAATAATTAAATTTGTTCACTTGTTTTAAAGTGAAGTTTGGCCACTTCGGCCAGTGCCGGCCGGCCTTGCTTGGCGACCAGTTGGCGGGCCGCTTCAACTACCAGGGCGGAGGCTCCTTTGGGCAGGGTGATGCCGAAGCGGGAGCTCAGGTCGTTCATCCGGCCCAGGAAGCGGTCGCGGGCCAGCACGGAGGCCGCGGCCACGGCAATGTTGCGTTCGGCTTTTGGCGTCTGAACCAGGGTAATCTGCCGACCCTTGGTCATAAGTCGGTTGATTATGTAGCGTTCGTCGGCAAATTTGTCGGCGATGGCAAACCGGCAGGGTGTCTTGGCCAGGAGATCCTCTAATACCCGGGCGTGGGCCCAGGCCAGCAGATGGTTGAGGGTTTTGCCCTCACTGCGGAATTGATCGTACAGGGTGTTGTAACGGGTCGGCGTGATTTCGAGTTCGACGAAGCCGCCGGCGCAGATTTCCCGGATGCGCCCCGCCAGGGCCCGGGCCTTGGCGTCGGTGAGGGTTTTGCTGTCGCGGACACCGGCGGCGGTGAGGCGAGCGGCGGCGGCGTTGTCCACCCGCACGGCGGCCGCTACCAGTGGACCGAAGAAGTCGCCTTTACCTGATTCGTCGCTGCCGATCCAGCAGTTATCGAAGTTCTCCACGCCTTCGAAGCCCGGCGGAACGGCGGCGGTCTCGGGAACGCCGGCGGTCACGGCCTTGGCGGCTTCCGGCTCGCTGCCGGTCACAATAGCCTGTATCCTGGCGCGCAGGGGTGAGGTCGTCGAGCCGCCGACAACCACGCTTATCCCTTTTTTACCGCTGTAGATGTTTACAGGCACGGCGGAGCCGCCATCGCTCACGGTGAGCTGGCGGCCATAGGCTATTTCAGAGTCGGCGGTTATCGTAAGGCCGGCTGCGGCCAATTTGGCGGCCAGCGCGGCCAGGGCTGCGGCCAGGGCGGTCATTGGCCGTTCTCCCCGCTGCGGCCGTACAGGTGCCAGCTAAGGCTTACGGCTTTTTGCCAGACTACTTTGAGCGGCACGTCGTTTTCGAGGGCCAGCCGGCGGCAGTCTTCGTATTCGGGAGCCACATTGGCCACCTGGCCTTGTAGCGAGCTTACCTTGACCTTGACCGGCCCCCAAGGGGTGGCCACTTCGACCAGCCGACGCTCGGCTTCCAGGCGGTGAACCGGGAAGTAACGCATGCCGATTGTGGTGGTTTCGGCCAGCAGGGTAGCGGCCACCGCCGGGAAAGTGTGGCTGTCCGCCAATACAGACAACTCAGTCGCTGGCCGGCTCTTTTTCATGGTTATCGGCGTCAGCCAAACGTCACGGGCGCCGACGGCGAAAAGCTTTTCCATTACATGCGGGTAGAGTTGGGGGTTGAGGTCGTCAATGTTGGCTTCGACCACGAGATGTTCGGCCGGTCCGACCGCTCCGCTGGTTTCGCCGAGGACGGCCCGCAGCACGTTGGGGATGTCGAGATCCCAGCTGCCGGCACCGTAACCGATTTTTTCGCTTTTGAAGCCTTCGGGCGGGCCGTCGCTGCCCTGGGCCAGGGTGGCGACAAGGGCCGCTCCGGTGGGGGTCACCAGTTCCTTGGCGATGTCGCCGGCCTCGTAGGCGATGCCGTGGAGAAGTTCGGCAGTAGCCGGCGCCGGCACGGGCATCCGCCCGTGGCTGCATTTGACGAAACCGCTGCCGGTCCGCAGCTTTGAGGTGTAGATGCGTTCGATACCGAGGTAGCGGAGACCGAACACGGCGCCGACGATATCGACGATGGCGTCGACCGCCCCTACTTCATGGAAGTGGATGGCCTCGACGGTGGTGCCGTGGACTTTGGCTTCAGCTTCGGCCAGTCGCAGGAAGACTTTTTTGCTGGCCGCCTTGACCTCGTCGGCCAGGCTGGCGCCGTCGATGATTTTGTTGATATCCGGCAGGTGGCGGTGATGGTGCTGATGGCCGGTTTCGACGTCGACGTAATAGGCGCTGATGCCCTGCTTGTCCACCTGCTTGATTTTGATGTCATAGCCGCTTACCGGCAGTTTGGCCAGTTCGGCTTTCAGCACCTCGGCCGGCAGGCCGAGGTCGAGGAGAGCGCCGAGAAACATGTTGCCGCTGATGCCGGCGAAACAATCAAGATAGAGGGTTCGCATAATTCACCTCATTTTGTTGATGATGCTGGCCAGGCGGCCGGCACCGAAGCCGTTGTCGATGTTGACGACAGCCACGCCGGCCGCGCAGCTGTTGAGCATGGCCAACAAGGCGGCGATACCGCCGAAGTTGGCACCGTAGCCGACGCTGGTAGGCACGGCGATGACCGGCTTGGCGGCCATGCCGCCGACAACGCTGGCCAGGGCCCCTTCCATGCCGGCGACGACAATGATGACGTTGGCCTCTTCGATTAGCTGATGCTGGGCCAGTAGCCGGTGGATGCCGGCGACGCCCACGTCAAAGACCCGTTTAACTCTGTTGCCCATGACTTCGGCGGTGATGGCTGCTTCTTCGGCCACCGGGATGTCGCTGGTGCCGGCGGTCATTATGAGGATAACGCGCTCCTGGTCGGCGGCGACCTCTTCCTGGCGGACGACGATCATACGGGCGGCTTCGTGGTATTCGGCGGCGGGAACGCGGGCCCGGACGGCCACGTACATCTCCGGGGTGGCCCGGCTGGCCAGGACGTTATGGTTGCATTCGGCCAGGCGTTCGACAATGGCGGCCACCTGCTGAGGTGTCTTGCCCTGGGCAAAGACGACTTCCGGAAAACCCTGCCGCAGCATACGGTGATGGTCGATCTTGACGTATTCAAGGTCTTCGTATGGCAGCTGCTTTAGTTTGTCGAGGGCGGCTTCGCGGGAGAGTTGGCCGTCCCGGTAGCCGTCGAGAATGCTAACGACTGTATTGATGTCCATTTTTCACCTCGTCAAGAGTTTCGTTAAGGCTGCCGGTGCGATAGCCGCCGAGGTCGAGGGTCACGAAGGTGAAGCCGAGGGCTTTGATGCCGTCGACTATCGCCTTGGCCTGTTCAGGCGCGGTAAGAGCGGCAAAGGCGGACGGAGCCACTTCAATGCGGGCCAGATCGCCATGGTGACGGACCCGCAACTGGCCGGGCGCCAGAGCGCGAACTATTTTCTCGGCTGCCGCCACCTGATGCAGTCGGTCTTCGGTTACCGGCAAGCCGTAGGCCAGCCGGGACACCAGGCAGGCGGCGCTGGGCTTGTCCCAAGTAGACAGGCCCCAACGGCGGGATACAGCGCGAATTTCTTCCTTGGTCAGGCCGGTTGACAGGAGCGGGCTTTTAACCGCAGGCAGTTCGGCCACCGCCCGCATTCCCGGCCGGTAGTCCCCCGGATCGTCGGCATTGGTCCCCTCGATCACCCAGTCGAACCCTTGCTCTTGAGCCCAGGCCACCAGGGCGGTGAATCGCTCTTTTTTACAGTGGTAGCAGCGTTCGGGAGTGTTGGCGGTGAATAGCGGGTTGGCCAGTTCGCCGGCCTCCAGCCATACGTGCTTTATGCCAAGGGCGGCCGCCAAGGCCGCGGCATCGGCCTGTTCCTCGGCCGAAGAGGTCGCCGAGCGGGCAGTGGCGAGCACCACTTTGTCGCCAAGGACCCGTTTGGCGGCGGCGGCCAGAAAGGTGCTGTCGACCCCGCCCGAAAAGGCGATGACCACGCCGCCAAGGGAGCGGAGCGACTCGTAAAGCCGGTTTATTTTTTCCTCAGTTGTCAAGTAAAAACCTCCTTTTAGGCATACAATAAAAAAAGACATAAACTTTCCTTGCCGGAATTTATGTCTTCATGACATTGTTTCATGGTTATATTTTACCATAACCCCCGGTCCAGCTCAAGCTTATTGGGGTTGCTGGCTTTAATTCTGCAGGTGTTTTTGCCGCGAACCGATAAGCAGGGCTTCGAGGTTTTCCATTATTTTGAGCTGGTTTTCTTCCAGCAGGCTTATGCTCTGGTTCAGGAGCAACAGCTGCGAGTTGGCCCGTAGCTTGGGGTTACGGGTGATAAGGTCGAGCTGGCCGGCGGCAATCTCCAGTTGCTCGGCCGCTACCAGCACTTGGCTGTCCAAGAGTTTTTCGAGTAGCACGTAGTGGTAAACCTTGACTGCTTCCATCGCCTGGCTAAACCCTTCGCTGCTGGCCTGATGCTGGGCAAAGGTGTTGAAATGGGCGGTGAACTCCTGAAATTCGCTGCTGGTGGCCACAGCCAGGTCGCTGTTGAGCAGATATACCAGCTTGTAGATTTTATTTATATAGGAATTCTGTAATTGGATAAGGGATAGAACGTCGGCAAACTCGGTCCCTCTGTTCGCGGCGAGGTGGAAATCCTGCAATTCCACTTCTAATACCACCTCCGTAGCAACAATAATCATCACTATATCCTATTCAGTGCTACGCATTATGTTTACATTTTGGGACAATCAGCCACCGCCGCGAGGGCAACTTTTTGCCGGGCAGTTTATTGGCCGCGTCCGGCGGCGAGCGGGTTCAGACAACCGCTACGATTTGCAGGTTCCTTTCCTGCAGCAGGTTGATGATGCCTTCACGGGTCCAGATAACCGGGCGGGCCGGCTCTAGACTGTTGATCCGCAGGACGGCTCCCGCCAGTCCGTTGTTAAGTTTTACGGCGCTGCCGATGTAATAAGGAACAGTTATTTTGTTGAAGGCTTCGACAACCTTGTCGTCAAACTGGCTGCCACTGCCCTGGTTGATTATGCGGATGGCTTCATGGGTGGCAATGCGCGGGCGATAGACGCGGTCGGTTATAAGGGCGTCATATACGTCGGCGACGGCGATTATCCGGGCCAAAGGATGGATTTCCTCGCCCTCGACGCCCCAGGGATAGCCGCGGCCGTCGGGTCGCTCGTGATGCTGCAGGGCCACGAGGGCAATACGGCTGTCGACTTTGGTTTCGGCCCGCAGAATATTGTAGCCGAAGGCGGCGTGCTTTTTCACCTGTTCGAATTCGTCAGGCGTCAGCGGGCCGTTCTTCTCGATTATGTCGTTCGGTATACAGGTTTTGCCGTAGTCATGGAGAAGTCCGCCGATGCCCAGTATGTAAATTTCGTCGCGCGACAGGCCCATGGCCAGGCCGAAGGCAACCGCAAATACACCGACGTCTACGCAGTGGCCGTACAGATAATCGCTCTTTTGTCTGATGTCGGTAAGGTATATGAGTAGGCTTTCCTTGCTGGACAGCTCCTGAATGACTTGTCGGATGCATTCCCGCAGATATGGCAGGTGAGCAGCTATGCCGCCGCGATGGCGGAAGGCGTTCTGCATCGTTTGCACCATTTTGAGGCGGGTGGCGGCGCTGATAAGGTTAGGCAGAGTGGACATTTCCTGGTTGCGGCCGCGAACAGGCGGGCAGCTGACGGCGACAGCGGTAATCTCCTTGCGTAGCAGGCGTTCGACTATCTCCCGTTTGAGGTTTGTGCCGGCCGTCACCAGGACCCGACCGAAATCGTCAACAACGTCTTGCGCTAGCACCATAGTTTCGTCCGCATCTTCAATCTTTATCTGCTTGATTTCGGTCACCCCCGTTCTGGACAAATAAGAAAACCCTCCAAACTAGCCACAGTCTGGGGGGGTTCACTACTAGCTCGGTGTAAAATAAGTGACCACATAGTTTTTTACACGTCATAGCCTTCCGCTGTAAAAACATGTATGAAATTTTTACCAATATTGTTTTCGACATGACATAATAATTTCCTGCTAGTTATCATAAAAAAATGGCCGATTTTTTGTAATTTTGCCCGAAAATGAATAATACCCGCCTAAACAGACGGGTATTAGCAGATATTGTATCTTTCCAAATCATCCCTCCCGCTTATCCACAATGCTGGAGCCGGCGACAGGGACAACAGGTTTCCCGGTCAGAGTCATGTTATGTTATTTAGAAACTTGGAGTTCTTTCTGACGTGTACATAATGCCGCCGGCCGGCGGCCGCAGGGAAACTAACGGGCGGCCGCGAATATATAGCTGAAATCGAAGGAGGTAAAAGCATGCTCAGAGTTGCCCCTGAAGCCGCAGCTTATATCCTGGCGCAGAACAAGCCAATATTCCTCGATGTACCGCCAGCGATCGGCACCTGTTGCATCCATCTGAAGGAGAGCCCCGCCGTCCGCTTTGGCGAGCCGTACGATCCCGAGAATTACACCAAACAGTGCATCGACGGGGTAACTGTTTTCGTGCCCTACGATCTGCCCGAGCAGCCTCTGACAGTAGTTCTGAACAGTTTTCTCGGTATCAAGAACCTTTCGGTGCAGGGCTGGCATCTGGCCTAGTCGGCTGGCGGTAATCGGCGGCCAGGGCTACGAAGTTCGGTGCCCAGGCCGGGTTGGCAATCGCGTGAATATGGTTGTATGCGGCAAAGGTGTTTCGGTAGAGAATGCCGTCGTGTTCGCCGTCGATGCCGTGGCCGCGAATGACTTTATAGGCGAATTTTATGCCCGGATCGATGTTGACAAGGCGCGAATGGTGAAATTCGTGACCTTTTATTTCTTTGCCGGCGGTAAAGTAGGGGTTGCCGGTCAGGCTGCGCATGAGAGTGTAGCCGTGGCCTTCAGGCCCCTTTTCCATTACGACGTCGAAAGGTAGAACGCCGCACATATCGTATTCCCGTCCGTCCCAGATAATTTTCCGTCCCAAATACATCAGGCCGCCACATTCAGCATAGATAGGGAGTCCTTCCTCGGCGGCCGTCCGGATGGCCTGACGGAGCGACCGGTTGGCGGCAATGGCTTCGCCGAATACTTCCGGAAAGCCGCCGCCGATGTAAAGTCCGTCGACGGCCGGCAGCGTTTCGTCCTTGATGCTGTTAATATAGACTAGCTCGGCCCCGGCGGCAGCCAGGGCTTCTATATTTTCCGGGTAGTAGAAGGTAAACGATTGATCGTGGATGACGCCTATCCTGACGGTCGGTGCCGGTAGGCAGCGGTCTTGGTCGTCATCTGCGTCCAGGGGCGGCGCGGTCCTGGCAACCGTAGCGATGCCGGGCAGGTCGAGGTGGCGAAGGGCGACGTCGACATTGCCGGCCACGGCATCGGCAACGGCACCGTGTTCGGCGGCCGGTACCAATCCGAGATGGCGTTCGGGAAAGACGCTGTAGGCGTTTTTCGGCACGGCGCCGAGGACCGGGATGCCGCAGTATTCTTTGATGGCCGCCCGCAACATGGTTTCGTGACGGGGCCGGGCAACTTTGTTGAAGATAACGCCGGCAATAGTTACTCCGGCTTCGAAGTTCATGAAGCCAAGCACCAGGGGAGCGACGCTGCGGGTGGCCCGGGTGGCGTCGACGACAAGTATGACCGGCGATTTGGTGAAGCGGGCTATCTGGGCGGTGCT
>JAEZLU010000190.1 GCA_023415075.1 Bacillota bacterium | reverse complement strand
CAAAAAGCAAGGGGACCCACCGGCAGTCGGCCGCGCAGGTCCCCCGCGGGAAATCATTTCTTCGTCACCAGCGGCACCAGGCAGGCGGCGCAAATCAGGACGAACGACAGGCCGGTAAACATGCTGTTGTTTTGGACCCCGCCCAGGTAGCCTAAAGGAAAAGCGATCCAGAAGGCCCAAAACGCGGCGTTCATCAGCGGCGCGCGGTACTTTTTGCCCCAGGGAATCGGCTTGGCGCCAGGGGCCGGATTGGTAGTCATAGCCTGTTACCTCCTTCCGCCTATTGTAGGCCCCGGAATATTACGTAGGCAAATATCCAGGCGTTGATACCGACCAGCAGGGCCACAAGCCCGCAATACGGCAGGGTGCGGTGCATGACCTCGCTCTCGCGGCCGTCCAGCCCGACGGTGGCTGTGCCGATCAGCACCTTGGCTGGGGCGATCGAGCAGCCCACCGAACCGCCGACCGACTGGACGGCGGCCATGATTACCGTGCTTATCCCCAACACCCTGGCCGTCTCAATCTGCAGTGAGCCGAACATCACGTTGGAGTTGGTATTGCTGCCGGTCAGGAAGGCGCCCAGCACGCCGATGAACGGCGAAACTATCGGGAAGAGGACGCCGGTGGCCTTGGCCATCCCCTGGGCCAGCAGGTTGGTCATGCCGGTGTCATTCATGATAAGGGCCATCATGACCATGGTTATTATGCCGATGCTTGTCGGCACACACTGGGAAAAGGTAGTCTTGACGGCCGCCAGGGCGGTTCCGGGTTTCCAGCGGCCGGCCGCCTGGAACACCACAAAACCGAAGAAGGCAGCGGTAACCAGCAGCGGTGCCGGATGGGACAGAATGTTGATCCGCGAATACAGCTTCTCAGCCTTCACGGCGAAGCCTGCAGCCGTCTGGATGGCCGGGTAGTCCAAGCCCCAGGTGTAGGGGGCGAAAATCTGGGCAACGCCCTTGATCTGGGACAGAATGGACAGCGCAATGAGGATGTAGTACGGAGCGAACGCCAGGTTGAAGCTCATGGCCTTAGGCGCGGCCGCCCGGGCCAGCTGCTCGGCCGTGAGGTCACTCTTGTAGAAGCCTGTGCGGGCCATCACGGCGATGGTGCCGCAGCCGCAGAGGGCCGGGATTAGGGTAGCCAGTTGGGCCGCCCCGAGGATATTCATGAACCAGCACAGAGAGCCCATCACGGCGGTGGTCACGACAATTGCCGGTGCCCCCCGCCTGACGGCTGCCATGCCGCCGTAAATGTGGGCGACGGACAGACCGGTGGCCAGCATGGGCACCACGAACAATATCGCCATCCACGGGCCGATGATCTCGCCGGGTATCTTGGTGACAAGCTGGATGGTATAGTAGGACGACCCCATCGAGCCAAACGAGATGGACCAGGAGTGGCCCACCAGACATGCGGCGGCCGCCACCGCCGGCGGGAACCCCATAACTAGCATTATCGGCGCCACCACCGCCACCGGCACGCCGAAACCGGCGATACCCTGCATGAAGGAGGCGAAGCACCAGGCCATCAGGAGGCACTGTAGCAGGCGGTCCTGGGTGACCTTGGTCATGGTGTCGCCGATTACTTTAACGGCGCCGATCTTCTCCACAATATTGTAGAGAAAAACGGCCCCCCAGATTATTAGCAACACATAGAGGGACAAGCTCATACCTTTGCTGTTGGCGAGTGCGAGTAAGCGGGCGTCGGCACCGAAAGCGAAGATGCCGACGATAACGGCCGTAAACCAGGATATAGCGCCCGACTTGGGCGCCCCCCAGTTGAAAAGCAGGATCGTTGCCAGTAACACCAGGATGGGCAGGAAAGCTAGCAGCCAATTGGCAAAGGTTAGCATAACACCTTTATCCATATATTGGTCTCCTCCCATACGCCTTGGTTCTGCAAACCGGGGCCGGAAAGCCCCGGCGTCCCCTGCCGGGCAAGGGCCGCCGGGGCTCGCCTTATTCTTATTTTACTGGGCCGGCGGCAGCTGGACTTCTATGCCAAGGTTCTGGGCGCGGGCATTGACCCAAGCCTGCAGCTTGGCGATATGCTCCGGTTTCAGGTGCCGGAACCGTCCCTGGGTGTTGAGATACTCTTCCACCGGTTTGAGTTTCTTGGGCAGAATGCTCCACTTCTTGACACCGTTCTCCAGTTCGTACATGAACCACATGCCGGTCTCGACCGCCAGGCGGCCGAGCTCGACGGTGCGATCCGCCGGGAAGGTCCAGCCCTTCGGGCAGGGGCACTGCACGTGGAGGAACGCCGGTCCTTCCTGCTCCAGACCCTTGCGGACCTTGTTCATGAGGTCGACCGGGTAGGCGATCGACGCGGTGGCGCCGTACTTGACCGCCGGGTGGCCGCCGCCGCAGAAAATGGCCATCGGGTCCTTCGGGAAGAACTTCTTGGCTTCGGGAATTTCCGGGCCGGCCGGCGTAAACATCGTCGTCGCGCCGTACGGCGTCATCGGCGACGTCTGGATGCCGGTGTTGGCGTAGGACTCGTTGTCGTACATGATGAACAGCACGTCATGGTTGCGGTAGAACATCGCCGACGCGGCCTGCAGGCCGATGTCGATGGCGCCGCCGTCGCCGGCCATGCAGATGACGTTCGGGTACTCGTCTTGGATCTTGCCTTTCTTGATCATCATCTTGAAGGCTTCGGCGATACCTGAGGCCACCGCGCCGCCATTGGTTATCTGGGCATGGGTCCAGGGCACCGCCCATGGGCCGCAGGCGTAGCTGGTGTTGGCCACGTACATGCAGCCGGTGGGGCCGATGAAAATGGTATTCTTACCGGCGGCCTTGGCTATCAGCCGGTAGGCCAGCGCCGGGCCGCAGCCGGCACACGTCCGGTGTCCGGGAAGATAGTATTCCTTCTCCGGCGCCTGGGCGATGGACTTGATCACTTCCGGAACTGCCATTGTCTTCTCCTCCTTCTCATTCCTTGGTGTGGGCCACTTGCTGCTCAGCGGCTTTCACTTCGGCGGCGCCTACGGTATAGTCGTTGAAGTTGACCCAGGTGGAATCCTGGATTATCTTGCCGGCGTCGAGGGTCGCCTGCATCATCTCGGCCATCTTGAAAAACTCTTCGTGGGTGATGGTCTCGCCGCCCAGACCGGAGGTGAACCCCTGGATGAGCGGTTTTTTGTCAAGCTCGGACACCGAGGCCCGCGTCTCCACCAGGAGAACGCCGCCGCCGCCGGCCGCCCCGTAGGAAGTGTTGGTGTCGATTACTCCGACCACCTTGAACTTCGGCAGGATATCCTTGAGGGCGATGTCCGGGAACGGCCGGAACCAGCGGAGGCGGCACATGCCAACCTTGTAGCCGGCCTGGCGGAGATACTTGATGGCGCTGCGGCAGGTCACGGCATGGGCGCCCTGCAGCAAGAAGACCATATCGGCGTCCTCGGTCATGTACTCGTCGACGAACGGCGCGTACTTGCGGCCGAAAATCTTGGCGAACTCGGCGGTAACGCTGACGATCTTCTCCTTGACCCGATCCATGACCACGTTGCGGTCCCACTCCAGCGGCGGGCCCATTTCCGGCTCGATCTGTGGCCCCATGATGACCGGGTTATTGACATCCAGGCGGAACTGCGGCTTGAAGGGCGGCAGGAACTTGTCGACCTGCTCCTGGTCAGGCATCTCGTAGTCCTGGGCGATGTGGGTCACGAAATAACCGTCCATGGCCACGATCTGCGGCAGCATGATATCGGGATCCTCGCCGATGCGGAAATACATCAGGCTGTTGTCGAGAGCCTCCTGAGCGTTTTCGGCCCAGCCGTAAATCCAGCCGTTATCCCTTAGTGTAAGGCAGTCGGTGTGCTCCGAGCCGAAATCGCCGGGCGGGTCGAGCGTCCGGTCGCCGACCAGCGCCTGGATCGGGCAGCGGCCGCCGGCGATTGGCGAATATGTTTCAAAGGCGTAGGTCACGCCGACGCCGGAGGAGCCGGTCGTGGCCCGGGCCCCGGCCATCGAGGCGCCGTGGGCGATGCTGAACTGGGCGTGTTCGCCTTCGCCGTGGACCATCTCACACTTCATGACCCCGTTGGCGATGCGCTTGGCGATCTCCGCCATTACCGCCGTATACGGCCTGATGGGGTAGGAGGCGGTGACATCGATATCAGCAAGCTGCCAGGCGTCGGCTACTCCTGTCAAACCAGTACCTCTCTTCTTAATCGGCATCTTCTTCACTCCCTATTCGTCAAAATCCAGCTCGGGCACCCGGCTGATCGCCCCGACCGGGCAAACATTGCTGCACAGGCCGCAGCCCTTGCAATACTTGAGGTTGAAGTCAACCCCGTCATCCTTGGAAAAGTTAACGCAGGCATCGGGGCAGAACATCCAGCAGGTCTTGCACTGAGTGCACTGGCCTTTGTCCACCACCGGCCGCAGATAACGCCAGTTGCCTGTCACCATATGCTCGTTCGCTACCGTAGGCGACGGGACAATAGCTGCGAAGGGTACCTGTTTATAGACCTTGGACATATGGACACCTCCTACAATTAATTTCCCGGTCAGGCTATTTCCACTGAATCTCCTGCGAATCTTCCGGCAGGCCGCAGGCAAAGGCTTCGCCCCTGCAGATCGGCAGAACGGTGACCTTCTCGTAGCCCTGCTTGACAGCCGTCTTGTTCTCGGCCACGCTCACCAGCGAATCCAGATTGACGCAGCCGGTGGCCTTGGCGACCGCCCCGGCGATGGCCGCGCCGACGCCGGCGCCGATCTTGGTGTCGTCGCCCGAGCCCTCGGTACCGTCGAAGGTCAGCATGACGCCGGCCCCCAGGGCGTTGGCGTCGATACAGGCAACCGCCTGCAGGTTCTTCAGGTTTTCCTTGGGGGAAATCCACTTGAGCAGCTTCTCGGGGTCGCGGGCGGTGTTGATGACCACGACGCAGCCCGGTTTGGCCCCCTTGAGGATGTTGTGGCCCTTCACCAGCGTCTCCTCGGCCAGCACGACGATATCCGGCCGGTAGTTCTCGTACTCGTAGAAACTCTCGATCGGCTCGGGGCTCAGACGGGCGTAGCTCTTGCAGGGCACGCCTATCCGGTCGGGCAGGTCGACGTAGTTGTCGAACGACTGCACATACTTACCCTCGGCTTTGCCGGCCTTGGCCAGCAGGGTGGCGGTGTCGCGGGCCTCCTTGGCCAACGTTACGCCTCTGGTCCATACGGTGACTTCCAGCATCTTGGAGTCAATAGCAACCGCAAGTGTCATTTTTTCTCCTCCTTTTTCCTTACCTCTCGTAACCCTTGGGGCAGCAGCCTCTCTTTGCCGTCACCTCCTCGGCTGTCCTTATCAAGCAGTCATTACCTCCCGGAAAGCGGCCGCGAAATCCTCGGCCCCCACCACCAGGCCGCCGGCTTCGGCCACGCCGCCGGCCACGCAGCGCTTGATGGCCGTCATCGCCGCGTGCTTGCACACCGCCTCGATATCCGAGCCCACCAGTCCTTCGCTGCGGTCGGCCAGCTCGCTGAAATCGACCGCCGGCGCCAGCGGCACGCCCTCGGTATGGATGTGGAATATCTCCAGCCGCTCGGCTGCCGCCGGCCTGGGCAGCTCGATGCGGTAATCGAAACGGCCGGCTCGCATCAGCGCAGGGTCAAGCATATCCGGCCGGTTGGTGGCGCCGATCACGATGACGCCGGCGGCGTCCATTAGGTTGTCAAGCTCCATTAAGAGCTGGCTGACCAGCCGGCCGCCCCCCTGGTTGTCGCCGCTTCGCACCGGGGCCATAGCGTCGATCTCATCGAAAAACAGGATACAGGGGGCCACCTGCTTGGCCCGTTTGAAAATCTGCCGCAGACCCTTCTCGGCCGCGCCCAGCCAGCGCGAATGGAGGGTCGAGGCGTCGACGGCGATAAAGTGGGCGCCGCTTGAGCCGGCCAGGGCCCGGACCATTAACGTTTTGCCTGTCCCCGGGGCACCGGTCAGCAGCACTCCTTTGGGCATCCGCTGGCGGGCCCGCCGGAAAAGCTCGGGATAGGCCAGCGGCAGCTCGATAACCGCCCGCAGCTTCTCCTTTATGGCCGTCAAGCCGCCGACCTGCTGCCACTGGGTGGTCGGCCGATCGGCGAAAAACTCCCTGGTGGCCGTCGGTTCGACCTCGCGGAAAGCCTGGAGGAAATCGCCGGCAGTAATGTTGCACGTCGCCAGTTCTTCCGGATCAATGCTGTCGGCCGTCAAATCGAGGGTCGGCAGCAGCCGGCGGATGGCGTTCATCCCGGCCTCCTTGCAGAGGATGGCCAGATCGGCGCCAACAAAGCCGTGGGTCATGCGGGCCAACCGCTCGAGGTCCACCGACTCCTCAAGCCGCATCGCCCGCGTATGAATTTTCAGGATGGTCAGCCGGCCGGGCCAGTCCGGCGGATTTGTCGAAATCTCGCGATCGAAGCGGCCGGGCCGGCGGAGCGCCGGGTCGACCATATCGGGAACGTTGGTGGCGCCGATGACGATGACCTCGCCGCGGCTCTTCAGGCCGTCCATCAGGGCCAGCAGTTGAGCGACGATCCTTTTCTCCACATCGCCGATGACCTCGGTGCGCTTGGGGGCAATGGCGTCGATCTCGTCGATGAAGATGATTGCCGGCGCCCGCCGCTGGGCGGTCTCAAACAGCTCCCTGAGCCTGGCCTCGCTCTCGCCGTAAAACTTGTTGACAATCTCCGGGCCGTTGACATGGAGGAAAGTGGCCCGGCTCTCGCTGGCCACCGCCCGGGCCATCAGCGTCTTGCCGGTGCCGGGCGGGCCGTACAGCAGCACCCCTTTGGGGGCGTCGACCCCCAGCTGGCGGAAAATCGCCGGATACTTTAGCGGCAGCTCGATCATCTCCCGCACCCGCTGCAGCTCTTTGTCCAGGCCGCCGACGTCCTCGTACGAGGCGCAGTAACTCAGGTCTTCCTGAGTATCCGGCCTGGTAACGGTGATTTTGCTGGCGGCGTTAACCACCACCGGTCCCTGGGGTGCGGTGCCGATAACCGTGAAATACTGGGCCCGGGCTCCGGCCAGCGTCACCTTCACCTTGTCGCCGATAATGAGCGGCAGCCCGGCCAGCAGCCGCTCAAGGTGCTGGACGTCCTGGCCGCTGGCAAAGTCGATTGTTGTGTCGAGCGGGCTGAAGATAACCGTATTGGCGCCCTGGTGGGCCACCTTGCGGAGCGTCACCCGCTCGTCCAGGCCGACGCCGGCGTTCTGGCGGATGATAGCCTCGATCTGCACGCTCTTCAGGCCCTTGAACGGACTGTAGCAGGGAACAACCTTGGCGACCGTCGTTTTCCGCCCCTGAATTTCCACGATGTCGCCGATTACAATCCCCATGGCCTCCATGTCGTCGTTGTCCAGGCGGGCGTACCCCTGGCCCACATCCTCCGGCATGGCGTCGGCCACTCTGAAAGACTGGACTTGCTTGTTATCCAAAGCCAAGCCTCCCCGACCGTTCTTCAACGTCTTTCAAGTTTATTATAAAAAAAGACGACCATAATTGCCATCCTTAGGAAAATAAGGTTATTAATGTAAATATAGTACATGGACGACCTAATGCACACAAGTAAAAAAATAGCGGCTTGCCGCCGCTATTATTTAGAAACTGACCTTAGTTTATCAATTGGCGGGTCACCTGAAACTTCTGCTGCGGCCGGCCCACCGGCCCGTAGACAAGCGTTTCCTCCAGGCAGCCGCCGTCCAGCAGGAAATTCAGGTAGCGCTTGACGGTGATACGGGAGATGCCGAGGGCGGTAGCCAGCTCGCGGGCCGTAAAATAGCCGTTCGTATGCCGAAGCACCTCGACGATAAGCTCGAGGGTCGTCCGCTGCAGGCCCTTGGGCAGGTCGTCCCTGCGGCCGGCCAGGCCGGCGTCGGCCTTCAGGGTGTCGATATCCTCCTGGGAAACCGCCTTGTCGCCGCTGCGCAGCTTGGTGAAGTAGTCGCGGTAACGCTCGAGAGCCTTTCTGAAGCGGGCGAAAGTGAACGGCTTGATGATATAATCGATCGCTCCGTACTGGATGCCCTGCTGGACCGACTCGCTGTCATGGGCGGCGGTCACCAGTATGACATCGGTATTCCAGCCCTGCTTGCGGATGTGTTTTAGCAGTTCGAGGCCGCTCAGCCCCGGCATATAAATATCGACCACCGCCAGATGGGGCTGCCGCCGGCCGATAAGCGTCAGGCCGGCCTCGCCGTCGGCCGCCCAGCCCAGAAGGTTGAAATTCCTGACCCTGGCGATGTACTGACGGTGGAGCTCCAGCACCATCGGGTCATCCTCAAGAATCACCACGCCTATAGCGGTTTCTCTCTCCATCATCTAATCATTCACCTCACCTTACCGGAATTTTGACCGTGAACCGGCTGCCCTCGTTCTCGCGCGAATGTACGGCAACCGTGCCGCCGCTGGCCTCGACCTCCTGACGGACCAGGGCCAGACCGATGCCCCGGTTGCCGCGCTTGGTGGAAAAGCCGCGCTTGAAGACCTGGCGCAGGCAGCGCCGGGGAATGCCGCAGCCCTGGTCGGCGACCACGATGTTGAGGTATTTGCTGCCGCAGCTGATGCGCACCTCGATCTGCCGACGGGCCGCCGCCTGGTCGACCACTGCCTCCATGGCGTTGGTGATCAGGTTGCCGAGAACGGTGACCATCGCCGCGCTGGTGAACCGCTCCGGCAGTTTCGGCAGCTGGCTGCAGGACGCCAGCCGCAGGATTATGCCCTTCTCGGCTGCCTGGCTGACCTTGCCTAGCAGCAGCCCGGCCGTAGCCGTGTCGCGGATGCGCTGGACGATGAAGCCGATAAGCTCCTGCTTGGCCTCATAGATCTGCTTGACAAGCTCGACTACCTTGTCGTATTGCTCCATCTGAATCAGCCCGGATATCGCGTGCAGCTTGTTGACGAACTCATGCGACTGGGCCCGCATCGACTCCAGCAGGTTTCTGACCCCTATCAGTTCCTCGGCCATATGCTTGACATCCTCTTTGTCGCGGAAGGTGGCAATGGCACCGATAACCTTGCCGTTGACGATCACCGGCACCCGGTTGGTGATAAACGCTTTTTCGCCTAGGATATGCTCCTGGTCGTATTCGGCCTGGCGGCTAGCCATCACCGCCGGCAGCCGCGAATCGGGAATGATCTCGCTGATGTGGCGACCGACCGGATCATCCGACCAGCCGACCAGCCGCACCGCCTCCCGGTTGGCGACAGTGACGAAGCCGGCGGCGTTGACGGCGATCACCCCCTCGCGCATCGAATGCAACAGCGCCCGGTTCTGCTCCAGCAGGATGCTGGCCTCCTCGATCCGCTCTTGCAGCTTCTGATCGGTATGGCCGTACATCTGGGCGTTGTGGACGGCGATGGCGGCGTGGTTGGTGAAAGTCAGGAGCACCCTTTTGTCGGCGGGAGTAAACTTTCGGAAATCGTGGAAGCCTATCGCCAGCAGGCCGATCACCCGCTTTTCGACCCGCAGCTTCAGCAGGATAAGCTTCTCCAGCCCTTCCAGCTCGATGACCGCCCGCAGGGACTCGAGCTCGGCGTCATGCATGGTGACGAACACCACATCCGGCGCCGGCAGATTGCTCTGGGCTATCAGCTTGGGCGACAGTACCCCCTGCCAGCCGTGGGCGACCTTGGTAACGAAATCGCCGTCGCTGCTGATGAGGGACACGCTGCCGCAGCTCGCCCGGAATAGGCGGAGAGCGTTCTTGACGATGAAGTTGAGCACCCGGTCGAGATCAAGCGACGACACCAGGCGGGTGGATATCTCGTTGATTATCCGCAGCTGCTCGAGCTGCTTGAAAACCGTTTCCTCGTACAGCAGAAAAAAACAATCGCTCACATACACCCTGGCCCGGTCGAGCAGGGCGTCGATCTCCCGCCGCAGGCTGTTGAGAGTCACCAGGTCATGCTGGAGAAAGGTCGACATTGCATCCTTCAGCGACTTCTCGTACAAGTCGAACACCGCCATGATGTCCGACAACCTTATGCCCTGTTCGAGCCGCAGCTTGCACAGCCAGCTCAGATGGCTTTTCAGGTGGGCGAACGAGCCGTCGCCGACGGTGTCGATCATCGCCTGGGTCAGGCCGGCAAACTCGGCCGCCAGTTCGTCCGGCTTCAGACGCAGGTAAGAGACCGGTTCGCCGGCGATGACCAGCTCGGCTACCGCCCCGTTGTTGACCTCGGCCTTGATAGCCTCGAGGATTTGCGTTATCCTGGCGATGCCCGTCGCCTCCTTTCCGGAAAACGTTGTTCAATATTTTCATAATATTGACGCAACAAATTTACACTTATATTATAAAACTAATAGTGATTTATTTCCATATATTCAATTAATTGACTAGGAATATCAGGCGGCAGCCAGCCAAAAGTACGGGAGATGATGGCATGCAAACCAAAGAAGAGCCCAAAACCGGTCCGCCCCTCGCCCAGCCGCCCGGGCAGGCCGCCGTCAACGGCCCGCCGCCGCGGGAGCGCTGGCTGACAAGAGCCGGCAAAGCAGCCGGCCAGAAGGTCAAAAACGCCGTCAAAGACTTCGTCGACTACGCCAAAAACAGCGAGCTGTAAGTAAAAAACCCCCGCCTTTTTCAGGCGGGGGTTCTTGTTTATGGACCGATTAACGGTTGCGCTCGTAGATGATCCGCAGACCTTCCAGCGTCAGGAAGGGCTCGACGATCTTGACCAGCCGCGACTCGCGGGCGATCAGGTTGGCCAGGCCGCCGGTGGCGATGACCGTGGCCTCGCCCTTGAGTTCTTCCCTCATGCGGCCGGTAATCTCGTCGACCAGGCCGACATAGCCGTAAATAATGCCGGCCTGCATGCTGGTCACCGTGTTGCGGGCAATGACGGTCGGCGGCTTGATGAGCTCGACCCTTGGCAGCTTGGCCGCCCGCTGGAAGAGGGCCTCGGTGGAGATGCCGATGCCGGGGGCAATGGCGCCGCCGAGGTAGTCGCCGTCACCGGTGACGGCGTCGAAGGTGGTTGCGGTGCCGAAATCGATGACAATGAGCGGCCCCGGGTACTTGCTGTGGGCGGCCACGGCGTTGACGATGCGGTCGGCGCCCACCTCGCGGGGATTTTCGTACTTTATGTTGATGCCGGTCTTGACGCCGGCGCCGACGACCAGGGGCTCGATGTTAAAGTAGCGGTTGACCATCCGCGTGAGCGGGACAGTGAGCGGCGGCACGACCGAGGACATGATGACCTCGTCGACCTGCTTGAGGCTCATGCCGTAATAGCCGAGCAGGTTGTAGATGAGCATGCCGTAGTCGTCGCCGGTTTTCTCGCGGTCGGTGGATGTCCGCCAGTGGTTGACAAGTTCGGTTCCATTGTATAATCCCAGGACTATGTTCGTATTGCCGATATCGAACACGAGCAGCATTGTGGTTGGCACCGCCTTCTTCTAAGCTTTGTCACTGCAGGCATCGACCCGGAAGCCTGTTGCTCAGGGCTTTGGGACGGTCTGGCTTGGGTTTGCAGGCTAATCATATCATACCCGGACAACTGTGACAACGGCGGGCTTTGACGCGATCTGAAAAAACCTGTGTTTTTTCTATGTTTTTCGGTAATAATGCTACATTATTTCTTGCTTTTTTCGCCTAAATTCAGCGCAGGTAGCGCAGGGCGGCCGAAACATACAGTTTTGTAGTTTCCATAAGTTCGGCGATGTCAACATACTCATCTTTCTGATGGGGGATAAGGCGGTTGCCGGCGCCGGTCGTGACCACCGGCACGCCGGCCCAGGCGGTCAGGAAGGTGCCGTCGGTCGCCCCGGGGACGCCGTTGTAAATGGGCGGCCGGCCGGTCAGCTTCTCGTAGGCCTCGGCCAGGGCGAGCACCAGCGGGTCGTCCTTGGCGATCTCGGTCCACGGCCGCTCCTCGATGACCTCCAGCGTCGCCTTGAAGTCGGCGTCGGCCGCTTGCTCGGCCGCGAATATGGCGGCAATCTCGGCCTTTATCGCTTCATGGTCCTGGCCGGGCACCGTACGGATGTCGAAGGCGGCCAGGGCCGCCTTCGGCAGGACGTTGATCTGGGCCTCGCCCTCGATTGGCGCCTGGAGGATGGTCGGCGTGATGCTGGGGTAACCGAGGAAGGGATGGCAGCCCAGGCGGGCCTTCTCGCGCCGCTCGTAGTCGTCGAGGGCGGTTATAAGACGGGCCAGGCGGGTTATCGGGTTGATGCCGGCCAGCGGCATGCAGCCGTGGGCCATCTTGCCCTCGGTGCGGA
>JAEZLU010000164.1 GCA_023415075.1 Bacillota bacterium | reverse complement strand
AGCGAAATCATCGGCGTCATCGAGGCTTATGCCAGCGACAAGGCGGCCTTCACCGCCCGCGACAGCCAGCTCTTAACCGCCCTCGGCCACCATGCCGGCGCGGCAGTCGCCGCGGCTACCCTCCATGAGCAGACCAAGCTGCGCCTTGACGAGGAAAAAATCCTCCTGCAGATTACCCAGGCCGCAGCCAGCACGGTCGATACCGATACTATCCTGCGGCAGTGCCTGACCCATACCGCCGGCGCCCTGAACGCCGATATCGCCCTGGCCTTCGTGACCGGCGGCGGCGACAAGCTGTCGCTGAGTCTAAGGCATTCGCTCGGTCTGAACTGCCGGCAGGCGGGTTTTGAGCCTGACGCGTATCCGGCGCTGGCCGACAAGATCGCCAGCCTGGCGCCAACCATGATCACCGCCGATCAGTTCCCGCTGGCCGCCGTCTCCGGCGATTTCTTCGCCGGCACGCTCATGCTGCTGCCGCTGCCGGTGGTGAACAACACCCTGCACAGCCTGTTCGTGCTCGGCTGGCAGCGCTATGTCAGCCAGGAGCGCAGCCAGCGGACCTCCTTCGCCGCCCTGCTGGCCCAGCAAACGGCTATCGGCCTGGAGAAGGCCAGCCTGTACAACCAGGTGAAGGCCATGGCCCTCTCCGACAGCCTGACCGGCCTGGCCAACCGGCGTAATTTCGATATGTTCCTAAAAACCGAGCTGCAGCGGGCCGCCGTCCTAAAACGGCCCACCAGCCTGATAATGCTCGATCTCGACAAGTTCAAGAATTACAACGATTCCTACGGCCACACCATCGGCGACCAGCTCTTGGCCCAGATTGGCGAAATCCTCCGGCGGACGGTGCGTAGCATTGATTTCCCGGCCCGCTACGGCGGCGAGGAGTTTGCCGTCATCCTGCCGGAGTGCGACAATAACGACGCCATCGGCCTGGCCGAGAAAATCCGCGAAGCCGTGGCCGCCGCCGCCTGCCCCGACGGCAACGGCACCTTCTCGGCCCGCATCACCGCCAGCCTTGGTATCGCCACCTACGACCCCGCCCTGGCAGCGCTGGCCCCCGACCCGGCCAAGCTGATCGCCGTGGCCGACAGCGCCCTGTACCAGGCCAAGCAGAGCGGCCGCAACAAGGTTGTAAGCGCCCCGCTTATCGCCTGAGGCTATTCGCCGTCAGGCGCATAAATAGAGCACTGCCAAACGCCGGCGCCGCAGTGAGCGGTTCGCCGGCGTTTGCGGTAGCTGCCAAGGAGGGAAACGGGTTCAATCAGAGAATTTATACATGAAAAGTCGGGGTAGGAGGAATAATGTTGCGCATCAAAGCTATCGCTATTCTCGTGGCGGCGACGCTGCTGGCCGCTACCCTGAGCGGCTGCCTGACCACCGGCAAGGGAACAGGCAAATACCTGCGCTATTCGGCCGGGACCGAGCCAGAAACCCTCGACCCCCGGAAATCGACCGGCTCGCCGGAGGCCATAATCGAGACCCAGATTTTCGAGGGCCTCACCACGCTGAGCGACAAAGACGCACCGCTGCCGGCCGCGGCCGATAAATGGGAAATCTCGGCCGACGGCCTTGTGTATACCTTCCATATCCGGGACGCCGCCCGTTGGTCGAACGGCGACCCGGTGACCGCCCACGACTTCGAGTATGCCTGGAAGTCGGCCCTAAGCCCCGAGTTTGGCAGCAAGTATGCCTACCAACTCTTTTATCTGAAGAACGGCGAGGCCTATAACAAAGGCAGCCGCCGGGCCGACGAGGTCGGCGTGCAGGCGGTCGACGACCATACCCTCAAGGTGACGCTCCAGCGGCCGACCCCCTACTTTCTGTCGCTGACCGCTTTCCATACCTATTACCCGGTCCACCGCAAGACGGTCCAGGAAAACGCCAGATGGGCCACCGACCCCCGGACGATCATCGGCAACGGTCCCTTCAAGGTCACTGTCTGGGTCCATAACAGCAAGCTGGAATTCGCCAAAAACGAGTTTTACTGGGACGCGGCCAAGGTCCGCCTGTCGCGCATGGACTTCATCCTCACCGACAGCGCAACCACCGAACTGGCGATGTTCGAGAACAACCAGCTCGACCTGGGCGGCAATGTGCCGGTCAGCGAGATCCCCCGCCTGCAGAAAGAGGGCAAGCTGAAAATCTACCCGCTGCTGGCAACCTATTTCTACTGCTTCAACGTAACCAAGGCCCCCTTCGACGACGTCAGGGTGCGCAAAGCCTTCACGCTGGCCATCGATCGCACGGCAATCGTAAACAACGTCAGCCGCGGCGGCCAGAAGCCGGCCCTGGCCTGGGTGCCCTACGGACTGGCCGACGACAAGGCCGGCAACGACTTCCGCCAGGTAGGCGGCGACTTCTTTGCCGATAACGACGTGGCCACCGCCAAAAGGCTGCTGGCCGAGGCCGGTTACCCCGGCGGCAAGGGGCTGCCGCCGGTCACCCTCCTCTACAACACCAGCGAGGGCCACAAGGCAATTGCCGAGGCTGTGCAGGAGATGTGGAAGAAGAATCTCGGCGTCGAGGTCAGCCTGTCCAACCAGGAATGGAAGGTCTTTCTGAACGCCCGCGCGAAGGGCGACTTCCAGGTGGCCCGCCACGGCTGGACCGGCGATTATCTCGACCCGATGACCTTCATTGACATGTTTACCGAAGACAGCGGCACCAATGACGCCCAGTATAAGAACCCGACTTACGAAGCCCTTGTCAGGCAGGCCAAGGAGTCCAACGACCAAGAGTTGCGGCTCAGGCTGATGCACCAGGCCGAGAACCTGCTGATGGAGGATGCCGTCCTGGCGCCCGTTTATTTCTACACCAACGCCGTCCTGGTCAAGCCGAAGGTAAAGGGCTACATCCGCTCGGTTACCGGGCTGTTCTATTTCAAGGAGGCCTATGTCGAATAACCGAACAGCGGATGCGTGGCTGCGCATCTCTTTTCGTTAGGAGGTTCTGCCTGTGCTGCGCTATATTCTAAGCCGCCTGGTGTCGATGGCCCTTGTGCTGTTCGTGATAACCACGGCCACCTTCCTGTTGATGCACGCCGTCCCCGGCGGGCCGTTCACCGCCGAGAAGAACCTGCCGGAGTCGGTGCTGAAGAACATCAACGAGCGCTATCACCTGAATGACCCGCTATGGAAGCAGTATACCGACTATCTCGGCAACGTCGTCCGCGGCGACTTCGGGCCGTCTTTCAAGTATGAGGCCCGCACGGTCAACGACATCATCGCCGAGAGTTTTCCCGTGTCGGCCGAGCTCGGCTTTATCGCCGTGGCCATCGCTGTTTCCCTCGGGGTTCCCGCCGGGGTGATCGCCGCCCTCCGCCAGAATCGCTGGCCCGATTATCTGGCGATGTTCGGTGCGACCATTGGTATCTCGGTGCCCAGCTTTATCCTGGCCACCCTGTTCATTTACCTGTTCGCCCTCAAGCTGGAGCTTTTGCCGGCGGCGATGTGGGACGGGCCGGAGTATGCCGTGTTGCCGGCGATGGCCCTGGCCGCCTTCCCCACTGCCTTCATTGCCCGCCTGACCCGCTCGTCGATGCTCGAGGTGCTCGGCCAGGATTTCATCCGCACCGCCCGGGCCAAGGGTCTGAGCGGCTTTGTCATTATCTGGCGCCATGCCCTGAAAAACGCCCTCATCCCGGTGGTCACCTACCTGGGGCCGCTGATCGCCGCCATTTTGACCGGCAGCTTCGTGGTCGAGTCGATCTTCGCCATCCCCGGCCTGGGCCGCCATTTCGTGACAAGCATTTATAACCGCGACTACACCGTCATCCTCGGCATAACCATCTTTTACAGCACCTTCCTGGTAGTGCTGAACTTTCTGGTCGACCTGGCCTATGCCTGGCTGGACCCGCGGATAAAACTGGCCGACGGGAAGGGGGAATAGCGATGGCCGATATGCCTGACTTCAGCCCGCTCGCGAGCGCCGCCTGCGCTGTCGGCCCGGTCCGCCCGGCCACCACCTACTGGCAGGACGCCTGGCGCCGCCTGAAACTGAACAAGCTGGCGATGGCCGGCCTGGCGACCATCCTGGTGATCGCCCTGCTGGCGATAATCGGCCCGCTGCTGTCGCCCTATTCCTACTCCGATCAGGTGCTGGCCGACTCCAACCAGTCGCCGTCGGCCGCCCACTGGTTCGGCACCGACAACCTCGGCCGCGATCTGGCGACAAGGGTGCTGTACGGGGCCCGCATTTCGCTGTCGATCGGCCTGGTGGCCAGCCTGATAAACCTGACGATCGGCGTGGTCTACGGCGGCGTCGCCGGCTACTTCGGCGGCCGGGTCGACAGCATTATGATGCGGATCGTCGATATCCTTTACGGCATCCCCCTGCTGCTGTATGTCATATTGCTGATGGTCGTGCTGCGGCCGGGCCTCACCAATATTTTCATCGCCCTCGGCCTGGTGTACTGGCTGGGCATGGCCCGCATCGTCCGCGGTCAGATTCTGGCCCTCAAGGAGCAGGAGTACGTGCTGGCGGCCCGTCTGGTGGGCGCCGGCTCCTGGCGGATCATCCTCCGCCACCTTGTACCCAACAGCATGGGGCCGATAATCGTCACCCTAACCCTGTCGATTCCCGAGGCCATATTCACCGAGGCCTTCCTCAGCTTCATCGGCCTGGGGGTGTCAGCGCCGATGGCCAGTTGGGGCGTCCTGGCTTCGGAGAGCATCGCCGGCCTGCGGTCCTACCCCTTCCAGTTGCTGTATCCGGCCCTGGCCATCAGCCTGACAATGCTGTCATTCAACTTCCTCGGCGACGGCCTGCGCGACGCCCTTGACCCGCGGATGCGAAAATAAACGAGGAGGTGCCATATGCAGCCACTGCTTTCGGTCGAGAGCCTGAACGTCGAGTTTAATACCTACGCCGGCACCGTCCGGGCCGTCCGCGACGTCAGCTTCACCCTCGGCAAGGGGGAAATCCTCGGCATCGTCGGCGAGTCGGGCAGCGGCAAAAGCGTCACCGCCAGCTCGCTCCTCGGCCTGGTGCCGTCGCCGCCCGGGCGCACCAGCGGCCGCATTCTTTTCGGCGGCGAAGATATCGTGAAAATGGACGAGGCTGCCCTCCGCCGCCTGCGCGGGAGCGCCATCAGCATGATTTTCCAGGACCCGATGACCTCGCTGAACCCGGTACTGACCATCGGCACCCAGCTTGTGGAGTGCTTCACGGCCCACCAGCGGCTGGATGCCACGTCGGCCAGCGAACGGGCCCTGAGCCTCTTAACCCAGGTAGGCATCCCGGCGCCGGCGACCAGGCTCGGCCAGTACCCCCACCAGCTCTCGGGCGGCATGCGCCAGCGAGTCATGATCGCCATGGCCCTGGCCCTGAACCCGCAGATCCTTATCGCCGACGAGCCGACGACCGCCCTCGACGTGACCATTCAGGCCCAGATAATCGACCTGATGAAAAAGCTCAACTGCGAGCTGGGCACGGCTATCATCGTCATTTCCCACGACCTTGGGGTGATTGCCGGCCTGTGCGAGCGGGTGCTTGTTATGTATGCCGGCCAGATTGTTGAGGAGGCCCCGGTGGCCGAGCTGTACGCGCGACCCCGACACCCCTATACCGTCGCCCTCCTCCAGTCGGTCCCCCGCCTCGACGCCCGCAAGGATCGCCTTACAGCCATCGAAGGCCAGCCGCCCGATCTCTTGGCGCCGCCGGCCGGCTGCGCTTTCCAGCCCCGCTGCCCCTACGCCATGAAGGCCTGTGTCCAGTCGCCGCCCCTTTTCGCGCCGGCCCCCGGCCACAGCAGCCGCTGCTGGCTGGCCCACCCCGACTGCCCCCGGCCGCTGACGGCAAGAGAGGAGACGACGCTATGAGCCGGCCGCTTGTCGACGTCCGCCATCTGAGTAAATCCTTCGTTGTCGAGCGCAGCCTGCTGGGCAAGCCGCTGGCCGTGGTCCGGGCGGTCGAGGACGTCAGCTTCACCGTAAACCGCGGCGAGACCCTCGGTCTTGTTGGCGAAACCGGCTGCGGCAAATCGACGGTCGGCCGCACGCTGGCCGGCCTCTATCACCCGACCGCCGGCGAAGTGCTGTATGACGGCCGCGATGTCCACGCCGGCCTGGCCGGCGCCGACGGCCCTGAGCTGCGCCGCAAGATCCAGATGATCTTTCAGGACCCCTACGCCTCCCTCAACCCGCGGATGACGGTGGGCGACATCGTCGGCGAGCCGCTCGACGTCCACCGCCTGGCCACCGGCCGGGAGCGGCAGGACCGGATCTACGCCCTGCTCGAAAAGGTCGGCCTGAGCGCCGAGCATGCCAGCCGCTTTCCCCACGAATTCAGCGGCGGCCAGCGCCAGCGGGTCGGCATTGCCCGTGCCCTGGCGGCCGGGCCGGAGTTCATCATCTGCGACGAACCGATCTCAGCCCTCGATGTTTCCATCCAGGCCCAGGTCGTCAACCTGCTGCAGGAGCTCCAGCAGCAGTACGGCCTCACCTACCTGTTCGTGGCCCACGACCTGTCAATGATCAAGCATATCAGCCAGCGGGTAGCGGTAATGTACCTAGGCTCGCTGGTGGAGATCGCCCCGGCCGGCGAGCTGTACGCCAATCCCCAGCATCCCTATACTCAGGCCCTGCTGTCGTCCATTCCCATTCCCGACCCGGAAGTAGAGAAATGCCGCCGGCGGATTATTCTCGGCGGCGAGCTGCCAAGCCCGCTTAGTCCGCCGGCCGGCTGCCGCTTCCACGGCCGCTGCCGCCACGCCTTCGACCGCTGCCGGACCGAAGGCCCGGCCTTGGTTGCCCAGGGCGGCCACTACGCGGCCTGCCACCTTGTCAATAAATAACGCTGCCGTAACGGCCCCGGGGAAACCGGCGGCCGTCTTTTTTGCTTCTATGGCAAACGATGCAAAAAAAGTGACTGAACGAAACGACCGTAAACAGGAAAACCTATTAGCGATGACCGAAATAATAAACTAGCCGGTTATTATGTTGAATACGATGAGGTGATTCGATGCTCAACCGTCAACCGCTGAATATTAAACCGCGCATCCTCTACCAGGTGGCCAAGGCCGCCTGGGAAGGCAAACTTTTCGAGCGCCGCGAGGATATCTGCCGCCTGGTGCAGGAGGAATTCGCCGATCGGGTGACCCGCCGCCAGGTTGCCAATCAGATCCGCCTGGCCATGGGTCTCGAGCCGCATGACAGCGACACCGTCCTGGCCGAGCACGACGCCGAAGCCCTCATGGGCATGGCCGGCGAGCCGGTAGTCTTCGCCAATCCCGACGCCTGCAACGCCTGCCCGGCCGGCGACAGGAACTGCGAACGGGTCTGCCCGGTAGGGGCCATCAAACGTGACGATTTCGGCCGGGTGAGCATCGACCGCGACCGCTGCCTGGGTGACGGCCGCTGCGTCGAGGCCTGCTCGTTCGGCGCCCTGGCCGAAAAGGCCAGCTTCGTGCCGCTGATCGAACTTTTGCGCCAGCGCAGCCAGCCGGTTTACGCCTCGGTGGCCCCGGCCTTCGCCGGCCAGTTCGGCCCTGAGGTGACCGCCGGCAAACTGCGGTCGGCCCTCCGCCAGCTGGGCTTCACCGAGATGGTCGAGACCGCCCTGTACGCCGACCTCATTACCATGAAAGAGTGCTTCGAATACGACGAGCATGTCCGCACCGACCAGGACTTCCTGATCACCAGCTGCTGCTGCCCGGTCTGGATCAAGCTTGTCGAAAACAAGTTCCCTGAGCTGCTGGTCCATATCTCGCCCTCGGTTTCGCCGATGGTGGCCTCCGGCAGAGTGATCAAGGCTTTCGAGCCTGAGGCCAAGGTGGTCTTCATCGGCCCCTGCATTGCCAAGAAATCGGAAGCCGTTCTGCCTGACCTCAAGGGAGCGATTGATTTCGTCCTCACCTTCCAGGAGCTCGCCGCCATATTCGAGGCCACCGAAATTGATCCGGCCAGCCAGCCGGACGAGGAAAATCCCCAGGCGTCCTGGGGCGGGCGGCTTTACGGCCGCACAGGCGGCGTCAGCGCCGCGGTGGCCACGACACTGGAAAAACTGATTCCCCGCCGGGCCCAAAAATTCGTCGCCCGCCAGGTGGATGGCATCCCGGCCTGTCAGAAGGTACTTGAGGATATCAAAAACGGCCAGGTGGACGCCAACTTCATCGAGGGCATGGCCTGCAAGGGCGGCTGCGTCGGCGGCCCCGGCCGGATACTGGCGCCCGAGGAAGGCACCACCCAGGTCAACCGCTACGGCGACGCCGCCGTCAGCCACTCGCCGGTCGAGAATCCCCAGGTCTACGCCATCCTCGCCCGCCTGGGCTACGAGGCCGAATCCCCCAGTCTGACCGGCGAAGGGCCGATCGCAAGAATACTTGCCCGCCAATTGAAGGAAAATTAAAAAAGATGTATAATGTATTTTGGTATACAAAGACATTTTTGTCATTGCGGTCAGACAGATTATGAGGTAAAATTACTATAATTTACATTTGGCCGCAATAGCGACGAAATTGAGGAGGTTTATCCACATGGCCACCAAGAACCCATTAAAGATCACGGAAACAGTCCTGCGCGATGGTCATCAGTCGCTGGCCGCCACCCGGATGCGCACAAGCGATATGGTACCGGTACTGGAACAGCTCGACGAGATAGGCTTCTTCTCGTTGGAGGCCTGGGGCGGCGCGACCTTTGACAGCTGCCTGCGCTTTTTGAATGAGGATCCCTGGGAGCGCCTGCGGATCCTTAAAAAGCACCTGAAGAAAACGCCTATCCAGATGCTGCTGCGGGGTCAGAACGTCCTCGGCTACAACCACTACGCCGACGATGTGGTGACCGAGTTCGTTAAACGGGCCGTCGACAACGGCGTCGGCGTCATGCGCATCTTCGACGCCCTCAACGATGTCCGCAACCTCGAGGTGGCGATGAAGGCGGCCAAAGAGGCCGGCGCCCACGTTCAGGGGGCCTTTGTCTACACCATCAGCCCCTTCCACAAGATCGATACCTTCGTGAAGGTCGCCAAAGATCTGGCCGAGCGCGGCGCCGATTCGATCTGTATCAAGGACATGGCCGGCCTGCTGGCGCCGTACGTCACCTACGAACTTGTCAAAACCCTCAAGGCCGAGCTGTCCATCCCCATCCATCTGCACAGCCACTATACCAGCGGCATGGCCTCGATGTCCTACCTCAAGGCCATCGAAGCCGGCGTGGACATCGTCGACTGCGCCCTCTCCCCCTTCGCCCTCGGCTCTTCGCAGCCGGCCACCGAAGCCATCGTTGCCGCCCTCGAGGGCCAGGACCGCGACACCGGCCTCAAGAAAGAAGCCCTCTACCCGCTGGCCGATCATTTCCGCGGCATCAAGAAGGCGGTGGCCGAAGCTTTCAAACTCAACACCGCCATCGACATCGACACCAAGGTGCTCCAGTTCCAGATCCCCGGCGGCATGCTGTCCAACTTCCTCAACCAGATGAAGGAGATGGGCATGGCCGACAAGTACCCCGCCCTCATTGAAGAAATGCCCAAGGTGCGGGCCGACCTCGGCTACCCGCCGCTGGTCACGCCGACCAGCCAGATCGTCGGCTCGATGTCGGCCTTCAACGTCATGATGGGCCGCTACAAGTCAATCCCCCGCGAGGTCAAGGACCTGGCCCGCGGCAAATACGGCCGCACCCCGGCGCCGATCTCCGACGAAATCAGGGCGCTCATGGAAGCTTCCGGCGAGGAATTCATCACCCACCGGCCGGCCGACGACATCAAGCCGCAGATGGAAAACCTGAAAAAAGACCTGGCCGAGAAGGGCTACCCCAACGCCTCAGTTGAGGATGTCCTGTCTTATGCCGTCTTCCCCGACGTCGCCCTCAAGTTCTTCGAAGCCAACAGAAAGTAAACAAACTAAAACTCCCTGGCTGTTAGCCAGGGAGTTTTTAGTTTATATGTTTATTATCCGAGGCCGTTCAAAAACAAGCATAGCTAGGCGCCCCGGAAGAGCGCGGCACCGTTTCCTCCGCGATTAATTTGCGTGCTTGGTTGGCGCAGGTGTAGTTTAACAGCATCGCCGCGTACTGCGGGAGGTACGCAAGCAAGCGCTCTGACGACGGCCCATGATGGGCCTAGTCCCGACTGCGCCATGGACGGCACAGCAGTCGGGGGGAGTAAGTGCGCAAGTTCTTAGCGCTTATAGCGCCTAGAACTGCGGCCTGCCCCTTGCGGGTACAACGCTAGGCGAAGGTTTTCAACGGCCTCGTTTAGGCGAAGAAGCAGGATTTGCCGACAAACTCCCTGATAAGCGAGTTGGCCGGGATGTCGTCGGCGGCGATCGGCGCGAAGTACCCGAGAAAGTTCAAGAGCCGCTTAGCCTCGGAGTATTCCCGATGCTCGGGCCCGATCTGGCTCAGCAGGCCCTCGGCGCAGTTTCTGAGCACGCCGAGCTCGTAGATGAGGGCCGAGTTGAACATGATGTCGGCTTCCTCCTGGAAGGGGAAGATATTGCGTTCCTCGCCCCGCCGCACCGACGGCCAGACCTTGAGGGTCTTGAGGGCGTCGTGGGAGCGGAACTGGCTGTCGCGGACGATCCGCCTGATCAGGCGGGTGTCGGTCGTTGGAATGCGGTTATGGTTGTCGATCGACAACTGGGTCAGGGCGCTGATGTAAATTT
>JAEZLU010000141.1 GCA_023415075.1 Bacillota bacterium | reverse complement strand
TCTTTACGCAGGTGCCGAGGCCCAGGCAACCGTATTTGCAGGTTTTGGCGCCGCCGAACAGCAGGTTGGCGGCTACGCAGTCGTCGATGCCGGCGTATTCGAAGGTTTTTACCGCTTTCTCGTTGCTGCCGGCGCAGCGGACTTGGGCGATCCGCGGCTCGACGGCCTCAGCCGCCTTGCCGGTAAGCTCGGCCACTGCCTTGGCTACCGGCGCCTTGCCGGGGATGCAGAGGTTGGGCGGCACGTCGGGGTTTAATACAACGGCCTCGGCGTAAGCCATGCAGCCGGCGTAGCCGCAGGCGCCGCACTGGCCTTTGGGCAGCACGTCCTCGACGATATGGATGAGCGGGTTGACCTCGATGGCGAACTTCTTATTGGCGAAGGCCAGTATAAAGCCGAAGATCAGTCCGAGGCCGGCGAGAACGATGAGAATCATAACTGAAGTGCTCATGTCGGCGCCTCCTTATAGCGGGATCATGCCGGAAAATCCGAAGAAGGACAGGGCCAGCATCCCGGCGAGGATGAAGGCGATCCCTAAGCCTTGCAGCGATTTCGGCACATCCGCGTATTGCAGTTTTTCCCGCAGGCTGGCCATCAGGATGATGGCCAGGGCGAAGCCGGCGCCGGAACCGATGGCGTGGACGACGCTCTTGGTGAAGCCGAAGTTGGTCTCGGCGTTGAGTAGCGGCACGCCGAGGACGATGCAGTTGGTGGCGATCAGCACGAGGTATATGCCCCACATGTTGTACAGGGCGGGAGCATGCTTCTTGATGATCATCTCCAAAAGCTGCACGAAGCTGGCTATCAGCACCACGAAGACTACGGTGGTCAGGAAGGTCAGGTTAAAGGGATGGAGGACATAGTTGTAAACCACCCAGGCCAGAATCGAGCTGAGGGTCATGACCGAGGTGACGGCCATACCCATGCCGATGGAGGCGTTGAGGTTCTTTGAGACGCCGAAGAATATGCACAGGCCGAGGAAGCGGGTCAGCACGAAGTTGTTGACAATTACCGCACCCATGAATAAGGTGAAGTACTCACCCATTACGCTTCACTCCTTTGCACGGCAGGCATCGCCGGGGCGAGGTCCTTGGCTGCCTTGGCTTTCTCCTGGTATTCGCCGTAGAGGTTGATGGCGGCGATCATCAGGCCGATGAGGATGAACCCGCCCGGCGGCAGGATCATGATGAGCACCGGGTTGTAAGCCGCGCCCATCACCGGCAGCCCGAAAACGGTGCCGGCGCCGAAGAGTTCGCGGATGATGCCGATGAGAACCATGGCCCCGGCAAAACCGGCACCCATGCCGAAGCCGTCGAAGAAGGACGGCACCACCGTGTTCTTGGCGGCGAAAACTTCGGCCCGGGCCAGGATGATGGCGAAGACGACGATGAGGGCCAGATAGATGCTCAGTTCTTTGAACAGGACCGGGAAATACGCCTCCAGCACGAGCTGGACGACGGTGACGATGGTGGCGATGGAGGTGATGTAGACAGGCACCCGCACCTTGGGGTTGACCCAGTGGCGAAAAAGAGAGACGACTACGTTGTTGGCGGTGATGACGAACAGCACCGACAGGCCCATCGCCAGGGCGTTGATGGCGGTGGATGTAACCGCCAGGGCCGGGCAAAGGCTGAGGGCAAGGCGGAAGATCGGGTTTTGTTCGAAAAGGCCTTTATAGAAGATCTCCCACAGACTCTGATTATTGTTCACGCTGCCCACCTCACTTCTTCTGACCGGCGGCATACTTGGCAACCTCTTCCGCCGCCTCGCGGATACCCTTGGTGACGGCGCGGGAGGTTATTGTTGCCCCGGTCAGGGCCTGGATATTTTTATCAGTGGGGGTTTTGACGACTTCCAGGTTCTCGGCCGTCTTGCCGGCAAACTGTTTGCTGAACTTGGGGTCGCCGGCCTTGTCGCCAAGGCCCGGGGTTTCGTTGTGGGCCAGAATCTTATAGTCGATGATCTTGCCGTCGGGGGCGACAGCGGTCAGCATCTTGATGGCGCCGCCGTAGCCTTTGCTCTCGGCCGGCACTACATAGGCCAGCACCTTGCCGTCTTTTTCGGCGGCGTACCAGTCGGCCTTGCCGCTTATCGGCTTGAAGTCCTGGGCGTCGGTGACCAGTTCTTTCATGGCCTTGTTTTTCAGGTTGACCCGTTCCTTGGCCGCCACCGGGGCGGTGACAGCGTAGGTGCCGGCGATGATTACGCCGGAGAGGAGACAGGCAATTGTCAGGTTGATGCCGATCTTGAAGATACTGTTGTCGGTGTCGTGGCCGTGCGCTTCGTGGGCCATCGTTCCTACCTCCCCGAACCGTATTTTGCCGGTTTAATCAAGCGGTCGATGAGCGGCGTCACCGAGTTCATCAGCAGGATGGCGTAGCAAACCCCTTCGGGGTAACCGCCCAAAAGCCGGATAAGCACGGTAAGGGCGCCGGCGCCGACCGCAAAGATAATCTGGCCTTTGATGGTGATCGGGATTGTTACCATATCGGTCGCCATGAAGAAAGCGCCGAGGATAAGGCCGCCGGACATCATGTTGAGGAGGGGATCGCCGCCGAAGGCCCCGGTGAGAATGCCGACGGTGCCGATCATAAAGACGGGAACCTGCCAGTTGATGTAGCCGCGGTAGATCAGGTAGGCGCCGCCGAGGATAAGCAGCAGGGCCGAGGTTTCGCCCATGCTGCCGCTGCGGGTGCCCAGCAGAAGCGACTTGTACATTTCCAGCTTGTCGCCGAAGACGGCCACAAGCTTCTCATAGCCTTGCAGCTTGAGGATGCCGAGCGGCGTGGCCGAGGTTACGCCGTCTACTTTGCTGGCCATCTGGGGCCAGGTGGTCATGGCGATCGGCCAGGAGGCCAGCAGGAAGGCCCGGCCGATAAGCGCCGGGTTGAAGATGTTGTAGCCCAGGCCGCCCATGGTGTGCTTGGCAATGGCGATGGCCACTGCCGAACCGAGGATGGGCATGTACCAGGGTACGGTTGACGGGATGTTCATGGCCAGTAAAAGGCCAGTGAGGAAGGCGCTGCCGTCGTTAACGGTAATCTCTTTGCCCTGCCATTTCTGGACAAGGTATTCGGTGGCAACGGCGGCGGCGATGCACAGCACCATGGTGGTCAGGGCCGGCAGGCCGAACTGGTAGATCGAAAAGAGGGCGGCCGGGGCCAGGGTGGCGTTGACCGTCCACATGATCTTGGAAATCGATTCGTCGCAGCGGATATGCGGCGACGCCGAAACGGTCAACTGGCTAGCTTCGATTTTAGCTTCCGCGCTCATACCGCACCCCTCCTATTTCTTGGCGGCCGCAGCCGCGTTTTGGGCTTTGAGATATTTGACGTAATGGACGATGTTGCGCTTGGCCGGACAGGCGTAGACGCATGAGCCGCATTCCACGCAATCAAGAAGATCGTATTCTTCCTTGGCCACCTGGTAGAGGCCGCGCTGACCGAGAATGCTGAGCATGCTGGGCACGAGGCCCATCGGGCAGGCGTCGACACAGCGGCCGCAGCGGATGCAGGGCTTTTCCCGGCCGGCGTTTACGTCGGCGGCGGCCAGGGCCAGGATGCCGGAAGTGCCTTTGATGATCGGCACGTCTAGCCGTCCCTGGGCCATGCCCATCATCGGGCCGCCCATGATAAGCTTGGCCGGCGCCTCATTAAAACCGCCGCACAGTTCGACTGCATGGGCGAAGGTATCGCCGATTCTCAGCAAAAGGTTCTTGGGTTCGGCGACCGCGCCGCCGGTGACGGTGACCACCCGCTCGACGAGCGGCAGGCCTTTTTCCACGGCGTCGGCGATCGCTACAACGGTGCCGACGTTCTGGACGACGACGCCCACGTCCATCGGCAGGCCGCCGGAGGGAACTTCGCGCTCGCAGATGACCTTGATAAGCGTTTTTTCCGCCCCTTGCGGATATTTGGTCTTGAGGGGCAGGACTTCGATGGCCGTTCCTTTGGTGGCCTCGCTAAGGGCGGCGATGGCGTCCGGTTTATTCTCCTCGATACCGATGAAGCCTTTGCTGACCCCCAGCACTTTCATGGTAATAAGCACGCCGGCGATTACCCGCTCGGTGAACTCCAGCAGCACCCGGTGGTCGGCCGTCAGGTAGGGCTCGCACTCGGCGGCGTTGAGGATGAAGGTGTCGATCGGTTTCTCCGCCGGCGGCGCAAGTTTGACATGGGTCGGGAAGGTGGCCCCGCCCATGCCGACAATGCCGGCCTGACGGATTATGTTTTTCAGGTCGCCGGCCTCGAGCGCCCGCCAGTCGCGGCTGAGCGGCAGCCCCTCCAGCCATTGGTCGGCACCGTCGTTTTCGATGACGACGGCGGTGGCAAAGCCGAACACCGGATGCGGGTAATCGGCGATTTCCACCACTTTACCGGAAAGGGTCGCATGAATCGGGCTGGATACGAAAGCCTGGGCCTCGGCGATTACTTGACCCTTTTTCACAAGGTCGCCTACCTTCACAACCGGCGCGCAGGGAGCGCCGATGTGCTGGCGGGTGGGAATAATCACCTTCGGCGGCAGCGGTGCGGTCTCGATGGGTTTGGCCGCCGTATACCGCTTGCGGTCGTCGGGGTGGACACCACCCCGGAAACTTTTTGCCATACTTTCACCCCTTTAGTCTTGACGTCAGTCGGT
>JAEZLU010000118.1 GCA_023415075.1 Bacillota bacterium | reverse complement strand
TTCGGTAAAGTTGTCAGTTAAGATTTGTGACCACCCTACCGGGCGCAAATAGGCATCGCCGGCCAAGGTACAAGTCGCCACCATCCCATTTTGGTGAAAGCTGATTTCCGCATCAGACACCGATATACGGTTTGCCGGGTTGAGGTTAATGGTTTGACTGGTGCTTAACGTTCCTCTGACAACTTCACCCCTATCGTTGAATACGACTTTTGTGCCGCCCTTAAAGGGCAGAACCCTGATTTGCGGCGTCGTATCCGTCACACTATAAGGGATAAAGATCGGTGGGGGAGCGGGGGCGGGTCTAGGGATAATAATAGGTGGCTGTGGAGCAGGCGTAAAGGCTGTTGCCCTTGCAGAATTCTGGGGATTACCGGTTTCATACGGCAAGCTGATATTTTCGGCCAGTACACCCTCAACAACCTCGCCGAAATCGTTAAGAATAGCTATGGTCCCCTTCTTAAACATTGGTATGTCGGCCCGAGTTACCACGATGACTCCGGGGGGCGTTATTCTGGTGTTCTCATCTAAAGTTTTGGTGATTCGGGCAGCATAGGCATCAGGACAAAAAAGTAAAAATATCAGCATTATTCCAGTCAGGGTCTTTAACAACTTCATAAAACAACCTCCGACCGTTTATAGTTACGAAGCTCTTTTCGCCATAGCTTCCCTTAATTCCTATCCATATTCTCAAAAGCATTAAAATAGAATAAACAAGCTGAAAACCCACGTACTACGCGGGTTTTCAGCTTTTCCGGATTTGCCTGGTGGAGGCGATTGCTACAGCAGAACCGTCCCCTTGTATCTTGCAGCAGCGATTGCCCGGTGGCGTTCAAGCTCGGCCTGTATCCGAAGTTTGGATTTTGCCGTGGCCACACCGCTGTATCCTGTCGAAACGAATCTGCGGGAGCTGGCAAGGACTTTCTCCTTTACATAACGAATATATAAAGTGGTCGAAGCGCTCGAATTGAAATAATGTGGCAAGGAGTGAAGAAATGTTTAAAGAGTTTAAGACATTTGCCATGAAAGGCAATATTTTGGATATGGCCATAGGCATTGTTATCGGTGTAGCCTTTGGCAAGATTATATCCTCTTTTGTGAGCGATATTATCATGCCGCCTATTGGCTTAGCTCTGGGAAAAGTGGATTTCAGCAATCTATATATTAATTTATCCGACAAAACCTATCCGACACTGGCGGCGGCCAAGGCAGCCGGCGCGCCGACAATCAATTACGGCGTATTTCTTAATACCGTGCTGGATTTCCTGATCGTGGCTTACGTGCTGTTTCTCATTATGAAGCAGATGAGCCGGTTTAATAAAAAAGAAGAACCGGTAAAAAATACACAAGAGTGTCCCTATTGCATTTCGGAAATTTCCATCAGGGCTACCCGTTGTCCGCATTGCACAGCTGATTTGAAATAAGACACGAAGGCTACATCGTTAACCAGCGTTCCAAAGCCGAACATGCAAATCATGCCTGTATTACCTCATCCCACCCGCGGGCTACGCGGGTGTTATTTTTGAATTAACTATGTAATAGCGAAAATGCTGGATTAACCAGCATTTTCCTTTTGATTGCGTTTTAAGCATAAGTTTGCCAGAAGTACATCGATAAGGGTTCTTAGCCGCCGGCGGGGAAAGGGTCACGTGAGACGGTTAAAACATAAAGCCGGCAACCAGATACAGGACTGTGGCCAGCGCGGCGCTTAGCAAGGCGTAAGGCAGCTGGGAGGTGACGTGGTCCATGAGGTCGCAGCCGGAGGTTGAGCAGGAGAGGATGGCGGTGTCGGAGATCGGCGAACTATGGTCGCCGAAGATGCTGCCGCCGACGAGCGCGGCGAAGGTCAGGGGAATATTGCCGCCGACCGCCATCGCCAGGGGGATGGCGATGGGCGACATGACGGCCATCGTTCCCATCGAGGTGCCGGTGGCGAACGAGATGACGCAGCTTATCGCGAAGATCAATAGCGGCAGCAGCGCCGGGGTCAACGCTTCTTTAAAGATCGAGGCGAGGTAGCCGCCGGTGCCGATCTCTTTCACGACGTCGCCGAGGGAGAAGGCCAGCATGAGAATGGCCGCCACCGACAGCATCTGGCCGGCGCCGCCGAAGAAGTTGTCGAGGAATTTATCGAAGGTCATGATCCGTTGGAACAGGTACAGCAGCCCGGCGACGAAAACGGCAAACGTGCAGCCCCACAGCAGGGCCTGCATGCCCGAGCCTTTCAGGAGGCTGCCCTTGCCGGTTACAAACAGCGCCACGAGGATCATCACGATGAGCGCCGCCAGCGGCGCGACCATGTTGATCATGCTGCTTTCCTTTTGTCCCTCGTAGGCGGCCGCGCTCTGGGTTGTGGCCAGCCGGTCTTCGGCGCCGTCTTTCGGTCGGTCCAGAAGTCCGGTTGTCTGGGCCCGTTCTTCGGCGGCTTTCATCGAGCCGATGTCTTTTCCGGAGAGGATGACGAGCGGTACGGACAGGACGGCGATCAGACAATAGAAGTTAAAGGGAATGCTTTGGGCCAGCA
Organism: Bacillota bacterium; assembly: GCA_023415075.1. Taxonomy (GTDB): domain Bacteria; phylum Bacillota; class Negativicutes; order Sporomusales; family UBA7701; genus JAEZLU01. The sequence continues at coordinate 2,517 of JAEZLU010000118.1, read as the reverse complement.
CGGTTGTGGCGTCTTTGACGCCCTGAGCCTGGAGAAGGCCGATCATGAAGGCGCCCCAGCCGCTGAGCGGCAGCAGGACGCATACCGGGGTCGAGGTGGTGCGGATGATGTAGGTGAGTTTTTCATGGGATACTTTAAAGGCGTCGGACAAGGGGCGGGCGATCGTGCCGGCGACGAGGCAGTGCAGCGTGCCGGAGGTGAAGACGAGGACGCCGATTATCCAGGAGAAGAGCTGGGCCGCTTTCCGGTCTTTGATGAAGGCTTTCTGGTGGATGGCGTATTTGATGAATCCCTGTATCCCCCCGGATTTGTTGATCAGCTGGATTATGCCGCCGATCATCAGGATGGAGAGGATTATGATGGTGTTGCTGCTGCTGGCGAAGACTTTTACGAAGGAGTTCAGGGTATTGATGATGCCGGTGAACGGGTTGCCTGCCAAGATGGTGAAGGCCGAGTAGCAGCCGATGAACAGGGCGATATAGACGTTGCGGGTCAGCAGGGCGAGCAATATGGCGATTAACGGCGGCAGTACCGATATAAAACCGAGGCTTTCCATTGTTCATCCCCCTTGTTTAGATTTGTTTGCCTGATAGAAGCGGATTTTCTGTATTGCCGTTGGCCACCTCGCTTCGGGGGCGTTGGCGCCCCTAAGTGTTTTTGTTTATAGTCTTACCGCTTTACCGAGATGGCGGTTGACAATTTCACCTTTCTGCACGGCGATTTCGCCCCGCAGCAAAACCCACTCGATCCCGGAGGGCGGTGTCAGCGGCTGGGCAAAATCGGCGTTGTCCCTAAGCCGGTTGTAATCGAAGATCACGATATCGGCGTCTGAGCCGATGGCGAGGCTGCCTTTGCTGATGCCGATCCTTCCCGCCGGCAGGACGGTGGTTTTGGCGATGGCTTCGTGGAGGGTGAGAAGTTTTTTCGTTTTGACGTACTGGTGGATGAAGCGCGGGAAGCTTCCCGCCGCGCGGGGGTGCCCGTACCCGTTCACGAGAATGCCGTCGCTGGCCATCGCGACGCCGGGATGGCCCAGGGCCATATCCACTTCGTGATCGCGCATTACGTGCGCCACGGCGAGCACTTCGGGGCTGGCGGCGCGGACCTCGTTGAAGATGGCCTCGCTGCATCTTTGGCCGCGATATTTGCCGCCGGTGATCTCGATCGCGTCGTAACCGATGCCGTAACGCTCAAGAAAGCCGGGGTCGTAGGTCGCTGAACCGATATGGGTACAGAAGGCGTTATAGGGGTAACAGTCCAGCCCCACGTCCAACCCGGCCGCGCAGGCGTTGTCGACCAGGGTGAGAACGTCCTCCATCTGACCGAACGCGGCCATGCTGCCGATATGCGATATCTGCATCCTTACTTTCTGGGCCGCGGCCGTGCCGATGAGCTCATTGACCGCGCCGGCGATATAGCCGGCGTCATCCCGCGCGTGGGCGGAGACGATTTTTTTATGCCTGGCGGCTACCGACGCCAGTGTCTGCAGCTCCTGCGACGTCGTCCCCGGCACATACCGCAGGCCGAAGGATACGCCGACACAGCCGGCGGCCAGTTGAGCGTCCAGGTCCGCCGCCATTTTTTCCAGGGAGTCGCCGGGGGCCGGCCGGTAATTGTCGGCGGCATAGGGCTTGCGGATTTCGCTGTGAGCCGCGCAAAGGCCGACGTTGACCGGAACCCCGCTGCGGTCGGCGGCGTCCAGGTAAGCGACCGGATTTTGCGGGCCGATGCCGCAGTTGCCGCCGATAACGGTGGTGACGCCCATGCGCAGCATGCAGTCGAAGATTTTCACAGCAAACTTGCCGCTGGCTTCGTCAAGGATATCCTCGTGAATGTGCATGTCGACGAACCCCGGGGCAACCACCAGGCCAGCGGCGTCGATAACCCGGTCGCCGCTCAGGGGTACCGGCGACAGGCAGGCGACCACGCCGCGGTTAATGCCGAGGTGGAGCACCGCTTGGATGCGGTTGGCGGGATCGATGACCAGGCCGTTGTTTATCACCGTATCGAACATAACGAATCCTCCTTTGGCGGGCAAAAGTTTTATGCCAGTTCCCTGGCTGCTTCCTGGGCGCTTTCGGCCAGGAAGTAATTGAGCGGCAGGTCGAGCAGGGTGTAAGCTCCCGGTTGGCAGCGCCGGGCCGCTCTGGCGGCGCAAACCATTACCTGGCTGGTGGCGGCCGGATTGTTGACGGCGATGTCGCAGGCTACCCGCTGGTTGTGGGTACGCCCCGAAAGGCCCTTCCTCTCGATGTGCGCGCCGTGGCCGTGGTCCCTGAATAGCGATAAATCTTCGGCGACGGTCACGGTCGTTTCGTCGCCGGCAAAGTACCGATGGGCGAGTATCGCCTGTTCCAAGCAAGGTACGTCGGTCCCGGGCTCCGGGATTATGTATACCTGACGGCGGTGTTTGCCGTACCCGAGGGGGTAGGTGAGGGCGACGGCGTCTTTGACGCCCGGGATTGTCCTGGCGGCAACGCTGTGGCCGAGGCTCATCCCCGGGCCGTAGTTTGTGAA
>JAEZLU010000114.1 GCA_023415075.1 Bacillota bacterium | reverse complement strand
CCGGGACGAATATACGGAAGGATATGGGTAAAGGCGTCGTCGGCGATGCGCACGGCCCGCCGCAGGGCGCCCAGTTCAGCTTCGTCCTTCACCATCCGCAGCTTATCCAGATGCAGCGGCATAAGCTCACCGCCGAATTCGGCCATTCGCCGATAGGCGTCCCAGGTGGCGAAATCGCTCTCAAAGCCTACGCGCTTGCCGCCAATAGCTTTGATCTCGGCAGCCAGCGTTTCGTAAATGTCGGCCCCGTGACGGACAATCGTGAAATCCGGAGCCTGGCGGGTGGCCTGCTCGACATAGCGAAAATCGGTAATTAGCTTCGCGATATTGAGGCCGACGAGGAGAAACCCAGCCGAACCGGTGAAACCGCTTAGATACAGGCGATTTTCCGGTTTGGCGACAATCACGGCTGCCAGATTTTGTTCGGTCAGCAAGCTGCGAAGAGCGGCAAGCCGCTTGGACATGGTGGCTTCCTCCGTTGTCAGATATTATACGCGGGCTGTGTATACTAAAATATTTTATCATAAGTACGGCAAATTGCCTAGCCAGATAATGGCAACGTTAGGCACCGCTGACCGTTATCCGGCCGATCCTGAGCGTGGGTGCACCGTGCGGTCCGAAAAAGCGGAGATCGTCGCCCACCGCGTCCACGCCGGCAAGCAGCTCGAGAATATTGCCGGCGATGACTACACCGCGTACTGGCCTGGTAAATTCGCCGTTTTCGATCCAGATGCCGGCCGCGCCTACCGAAAAATCGCCGGAAATCGGATTGGCGGTATGCATGCCCATGACGCTTGTAACATAAAAGCCGCTCTTGACGCCGGCAATCAGTTGCCGGCAGCAAGTGGCGCCGGCGGCGATAAATACGTTGGTCGCACCAGCTTCCGGCAAGCCTTTGAAGGAATGGCGCACACCGTTGCCGGTGCTGGCCGTGCCGCTGCGGCCGGCGGTATAGGTATTGTGCAGGTAGCTTGTAAGAATGCCGCCGGCGATTAGTTCGCTCCTTCTTGTCGGCACGCCTTCGCCGTCGACCGGGGCGGCGGCGATGCCGCCAGCCAGCCTGCCGTCGTCCACCAGCGTTAAGAGCGGCGACGCCACCTCAGCTCCCAGCTTATCCCTGAACAGCGACCGGCCCTTGAGCACGGCGTCGGCGCTAAGCGCCGGCAGGAGGATGCCGAGAAAATTGCTGGCGATATAGGGACTGAGGACGAGGGTCGCCTTAGTGGTTTCGATCCGTTTGGCCCCGAGAAGCCGACAGGCGTCGCCGGCCGCCTCTTGACCCACCGCCTGCGGGTCGAGACCGGCAAAGTCGCGGATGTATGCCAAACCCATGCCGCTCTGGACATCACCGTCTTCTTCTGCCAGCACCATGGCGAACAGTCCGCAGTAACCCGAGCGGTAATGGGCTGCCAGACCGTAGGAGTTGGCCAGGGCCACCCCGTATTCGGCGTCCTCATAGGCACAGCGCTCGGTCCGCCGGACCCGGCGGTCGGCGGTCCGGGCGGCAGCCTCGGCCGCCTTAGCCAGGCCGATTTTGGCCTCGACCGGCGTGCGGGCGATGGCCGGATCCACCAGATTGGCCAGCGGCAAGGCCGGCGTCGGCGGCGGTAAAACATTATATTTATCGGCAACCGAATTGTGGCTGTTGGCAATGGCCTGGCCGGCAACCTCGCGTAGCGAGGCCCGGTCGACGCTGGTGGAAAAGGCAAAGCCCATGCGGCCGTCGCGGTCGATTATCCGGATGCCGACACCGGTGTCGTTGGCCAGTTTGAGGGTTTCTACTTCCTGATTGAGCACCTCGACAAGCAGCGAACGGGCGTCGAGGACATATGCCTCGGCCGTATAGGCGCCCAACCCTTCGGCTTCTTTCACCGCCGCGCGGGCCATTTCAATATACTCCATGGTTTTCTCCCCATCCCTTGCAGGCTGCCTGCCGGCAACCGCCGTATTTACCCGCCGCCGGCCAAAATCCGGGTGACTATGGCCTGGAAAATGGGGGCGGCCACATCGCCGCCAGACATCCCATCTTCTACAAATACTACCACGACATACTGGGGATTATCAAGAGGGGCGTAGCCGGCGAACCAGGCGTGACTGATGCTCTTGCCGGCGACGTCCTTTCGGCCGGTCTCGGCCGAGCCGGTCTTACCCGCCGAGCCCGGGCCCTCGACATAAGCGGCCTGGCCGGTGCCGTAGCGGGTCACCGCCGCCATCATATCCCGCAGTTGGCCGGCCGTCTGGCGGGACAGCACCCGCTGGCCGCGTGAGGCCGCGAAATTTTTGACGATCTTGCCGTCAGCCGTCGTTATCCGGCTGACAATATACGGCTCGATCTTAATGCCGTCATTGACGATGGTAGCCACCAGGCCTGCCACCTGCAGCGGCGTAGCCTCAAGGGCCCCCTGGCCGATCGACAGATTGGCCAGATCGCCGCTGTAGACGCTCGCCGGCGCCGGCAGATTGCCCTCAGCCTCGCCGTCAAAATCAAGGCCGGTCCGCCGTCCGAAGCCCAGCTTGCCGGCGTAAGCCAAAAGGCGCTCGGCGCCCAGACGCAGGCCGATGTCGATAAGCACCGGGTTGCTTGAATAGGCCATTGCCTCGCGGAAGGTCAGTCGGCCCCGCGGCCCCTTTTCGTAGTCCCAGCCCTGGAAACGCAGGCCGTTCACCTCAATATAGCCGGGATCGTAAAACACATCTCCCGGCTGCACCTGTTTCTCCTCGAGGGCCGCCGCCGCCACCGCCAGCTTGAAGACCGAACCCGGTTGATAGGCCGACACCGCCCGGTTGAGAAGCGGCGAGGCTGACCGCTCCAGGAAGCCGTCAAGTTCATTGGCATTGAAGCTCGGCCGCGAAGCCATGGCCAGAATCTCACCGGTCGACGGCCGCATTACCACGACCGCCCCTTTTTCAACCTGCTCGTCCATGACCTGCTCAACAACTTTCTGGATCCGGCTGTCCAGCGTCAACACGACGTCGCTAGGACCGCTGCCCTCCGGGCGGAGTCGCCTGTAACCCAGGCCGGGTATCAGGTTTTGGCCGGCATCGACCATGGCAGCCAGATATGCCGACTGACTGTCGCGCAAAACCTCGTCATAGGCCGCCTCGATGCCGCTCATACCACGGTTGTCGGCGGCGTTGATATAGCCCACCACATGGGCGGCCAGCGAGCTGCTGCCGTAGCGTACCCTCTCCGGCACCGCCATGACGCCGGCCAACCGGCGGCTGTTAATT
>JAEZLU010000212.1 GCA_023415075.1 Bacillota bacterium | reverse complement strand
TATTTTGATAAAGAAGGCTTCATAACCTATCTGGCCCATGACGGGACAAGCGTCATCCCCATCGTCAAAGAAAAAGAACCGGATATCATCATCCTTGACCTCATGCTTCCGGGACTCGACGGTTACGAAGTAACCCGCAAGCTCCGGCGGGACGGCGATATTCCCATCCTGATGCTGACGGCCAGGGACGAAGAAACCGATCGCCTGATCGGGCTGGAAATGGGTGCCGACGACTACGTCACCAAGCCCTTCAGCCCGCGGGAGGTTGTCGCCAGGGCCAAGGCCATCCTGCGGCGGACCCAGAAGGTGGCTGCTCAGGCTGAACCGGTCAGGGTCGGTGACCTGGTCATCGACAGTGAACGCCATCTGGTGAAAAAGGGCGCCGACACCCTCGACCTGACGCCAACCGAGTTTAAAATCCTCGACCTCTTGGCCGGCAGCGTCAACCGGGTTTTTACCAGGCTGCAGATCGTCGAGCGGGTCCAGGGCTACGCCTTCGACGGCTATGAGCGGACGGTCGACGCCCACATGAAAAACCTTCGCCGCAAGCTTGAAGACAACCCGAAAGAACCCCGTTATATCCAGACGGTTTACGGGGTGGGCTACCGGCTGGGTGAAGGCAAATGATCGGCATAACCTCCCGGATCACCGGGCTGATGTTCCTGCTCATAGCCGTCACCGTCTTTCTGCTCGTCTACCTGGCGAGCCTGCAGATGACCGACCTCTTCCAGGACTACGTCGGCGGGCACATGATGCACATGGGCATGGGCAGCCCCGAAAAAGACTTTCTTACCTCGGTCCACCAGTCCCTCATATGGGTGGGAGCGGGCATAATGCTTATCGGCCTCGCGGCCAGTTTCGCCCTGGCCAGGACGATAACCATGCCCCTGCGGCTGTTGAGTGTCGCCGTCCGGGAGATCGCCCGCGGCAACTACGGGCAGAGGGTCCACATCACCTCCCAGGACGAGGTTGGCCAGGTTGCCATGGCCTTCAACGGCATGGCCGAATCCCTCGAAGCCAACAACCTGCTGCGAAAACGCCTGCTGGCCGATATCGCCCACGAACTGCGGACGCCGCTGACGGTCATCCAGGGAAACCTTGAGGGCATGCTGGACGGCGTCGTCGAAATGAACAAAGAGCAGTTAAGCTCCCTTTACGAAGAAACCGTCCAGCTCAACCGCCTGATAGGCGACCTGCGGGACCTGTCGCTGGCCGAAGCCGGCCAGCTCGTCCTCGACCGGCAGCCCGCCGACATCAACCAGCTCGTCGCCCGCTCGCTCAGCATGATAAAGCCGTTGGCCGACGAAAAGCAGATCACTACCGAGTGCGTACTGGCGGACATCCCCCTGCTCGCGGTCGACGCCAGCCGGATAACCCAGGTGCTGTACAACCTCCTGACCAACGCCATCCGCTACACGCCGGCCGGCGGCCGGGTAATCGTCACTACCGGACAAACCCGGGTCGGCCAGGCCGACTGGCTGCAGCTGAGCGTCTGCGACAACGGCCAGGGCATCGCCGCCGCCGACCTACCGTATATCTTCGAGCAGTTTTACCGGGCCGACAAATCGCGGGCCCGGAAAAGCGGCGGTTCCGGCATCGGTCTGGCCATCGTAAAAAAACTGGTCGAGACCCACGGCGGCCGGGTCGAAGTGGAAAGCACCCCGGGACAGGGAAGCTGCTTTAATGTCTACCTGCCGCTCGTTTTCCGTTGACGCCCCGCTAGCCCCGGCACGAGGACCCCGAGCGTTGCTCGGGGTCTTTTTTCGCCAAAAAGGAATATTGGCGGTGGTCGCAGAAACTTCCCTCTAAGCAAGCGGCAAAACGCGGCTGGGGGGCGAACCTGATTGACAACCGTAGCTGACGGGATACTATTGGCCCTGCTCCATACCACCACCGACCCGGTTTTTTTTGTCGACACCCAGGACATCATTGCCGTCGCCAACAAGGCGGCCGTCGACGACCTCGGGCTCAGGCCGCCGCAGCCGACTGCCCTTAGCGGCCTGCCTGCCGCCCTGACGGCCGAGCTCGCCGTCGGCCCCGTCAAGGGGCGTGAACTGAGCCTCGGCGGCCGGACCTACACCGTCAGCTGCGAACCGGTCGTCGTAGACGGGCGCTTTCGGGGGACGGCGGTTGCCTTGCAGGACATAAGCGACCTCAAAACCGCCCAGGAAAACTGGCGCGAACTGGAAGCCGCCATGAGATCGGCCTACGACGGCATCTTCATAACCGACGGCAAAGGCGTGGCCATCAAATACAACGAAGCCTACTGCCGGATCACCGGCATCGACGCTGCCGAGCTGATGGGCCTGACAATGGAACAAATCATCGACCGCGGCTATGCCTCCGAATCGGTCGTCATGAAAGTCCTGAAGACCCGCGACACCGCCACCACCATGCCTAAGCTCAAATCAGGCAAGCTGACCCTCCACACCGCCAGCCCGGTATTTGACGAAAACGGCGAAATCGTGCGGGTTATCTCCAACGTCCGCGACATCACCGAGCTCAACGCCCTCAAATCCCAGCTCGAGCAGGCCAGGGAACTGTCGGAGAAATACTACTCCGAGATTATCCAGCTGCGCAGTCAGCAGGCCGAAGTAAAAGGCGTCATCGCCGAAAGCAAGGCCATGAAAAACATCTTCTCCACCGCCCTCAAGGTCGCCACCACCAACGCCACCGTCATGATAACCGGCGATTCGGGGGTGGGCAAGGAGGTCGTCGCCCGCACCGTTCACAAATACAGTGAATTCAAAGACGGCCCCTTCGTCAAAATAAACTGCGGCGCCATCCCGGAGAACCTTCTCGAAAGCGAACTCTTCGGCTACGAAAAAGGCGCCTTCACCAGCGCCGCCAAGACCGGTAAGCCCGGCCTTTTCGAAATAGCCGTCGGCGGCACCGTTTTTCTCGACGAAATCGGCGAACTGCCCATGCACCTCCAGGTAAAGCTACTGGGCGTGCTCCAGGACCGCCAGTTCACCCGGGTGGGCGGCGTCAAAACCATCGAAACGAAATCGCGGGTGATCGCCGCCACCAACCGTGACCTCGAAGACATGCTCAGCGCCGGCAAATTCCGGCGGGACCTCTACTACCGGCTAAACGTCGTCGCCTTAAAAATCCCGCCGCTGGCCGAACGTCAAGACGACATCCTGCCTCTGGCCAAATACTTTCTCGACAAATTCAACCAGAAATACGGCGTTTTCAACACCTTTTCGCCTCAGGTGCTGAAGCTGTTCGTTAAATATCAGTGGCCGGGAAACGTGCGCGAAATGGAAAACCTGATTGAGAAACTCGTCATCCTGGCGCCGAACGAGCAGATAACCATCGACCGCCTGCCTGGCCAGCTGTGGGAAAAGGCAAAAACCCCCGAAGTCGAAGAAGGGGCCACCCTCGGCGACATGATCGGCAAGTTCGAGGCCGACCTCCTGCGTAACCTGCAGGACCGGGGCTATACCACATATCAGATGGCCGAGAAACTGGGCATAAACCAGTCGACCGTTGTCCGTAAACTGCAAAAACTGAAAACCGCCGCCGGCGAAAAAGGCAAAAATGCCATTACATGAAATATTCGTCGCCAGCCTTCCGGCCTGGCCGGCGGCCGCAACCGGATTCTAATGCCATAATGCATTTTAATGCATTATGGCATTATTTGCTGTTTGACGTGGCGGGACGGACGCTGGCGGCCGTTTAGCCCCTGGATTTAATGCAAAAATGCATCGCAACCCATGACCCGTTTTGCCGGAAAACACTGAAAATTCTGGGCGGGTGGTCCTATATTACCTTTGGCACAGAACTTGCTTTATTAAAAAATAGCTACCGATGACAAAGGAGGGGGGACCGCAACCAGCATTCATAGCGAACGCCAATAAAACTATTTAGGGGGAGAGTAAATTGCGTAAACTGTCCAAAAGCCTAATCGCCGTGGTAGCAGCCATTTTCCTGGCGTCGGCCCTGCTGGCCGGCTGCGGCGGCAGCAAAGGCGGCGACACCGCCAACGCCCCGAAAAAGGTCGTGCTCAAACTCGGCACTGAGGCGGCGGCGTCCCATCCTGAATCCAAAGGCTCGGCCAAGCTGGCCGAACTCGTTAAGCAGAAATCCAACGGCACCCTGGAAATACAAGTCTTCGACAGCGCCAAACTCGGCAGCATGAAAGAAAGAACCGAAGGCATGCGGATGGGCACGGTCGACATGGGGACCTCCTCCGTCGGCTTCCTGGCCTCCTACATACCCGTTCTCGGCATCTTTGACCTGCCGTATCTCTACAAAGACAAAGTCCATGAATTCAAGGTATTCGACGGCGACATCGGCAAGGAAATCGACAAAAAGATGCAGGCCCAGGGCTTCCGGGTCGTCTGCTACTTCGACATGGGCTCCCGCCAGGTTACCAACAATCGCCGGCCGATCAACACCGTTGACGACCTCAAAGGCATGAAGATCCGCGTGCCCCAGACCGAGGCCAGCGTTGAAGGCTTTAAGGCCCTCGGCGCCGCGCCCACGCCGATGGCTTTCGGCGAAGTCTACATGGCCCTCCAGCAAAAAGTCGTCGACGGCCAGGAGAACCCGCTATCCATCGTTATGTCCAACAAATTCTACGAAGTCCAGAAGTACCTGTCGATTACCAACCACCAGCTTTTCATTCAGGTGCTGTCAATCAGCGAAAAAACCTGGGCCAAGCTCTCGCCTGAGCACCAGAAGATCCTGATGGAATGCGCCAAAGAAGCCCAGGCCTACGAGCGCGAAATCGCCGCCAAGGAAGAGACCGACCTCATCAGCGCCCTCAAGGACAAGGGCATGGAAATCAACCAGGTCACCAACATCGCGCCCTTCGCCGAGGCCGCCAAGCCGCTCCGCGACATCTACATCAAGAAGGTCGGCGCCGAAGCCAAGGATATGTTCGACAAGGTGGACAAGCTGAGATAGCCTCCCCCTCCCGGCCACAGCCGTGGCCCAGCGGGGCCTCCCAGCCCCCCAGGCGCCTTCCTCGGCCCTGGGGGGTGCCCCGCTAACGCGGACTTATCGCCTGTTTTTTCTATCGGCCCCGGGAACTTCTGGTCAGAAGGAGTATGGTTAAATGAAAAACGGCAAGCTTTACGACCACCTGAGCGTGGTCTGCATGACGCTGATATTGCTGCTGGTCGTCGGCCAGGTGGTGATGCGCTATGTCTTCGACTCGCCGCTGACCTGGTCGGAGGAACTGGCTGTCTACGGCATGGTCTACCTCACCTTCATCGGTTCGGTCATGGCCATGCGCGACAAAGAGCATATCGACGTCAACATCGTCTATGAATTTTTGCCTGAGCGCTTTAAGCGGGTCTTCCGCATCTTCAGCCGGCTCATGACCAGCATCTTTTTGCTGGTGGTCATTTTCTTCGGCTTCCAGCTGACCTTCGAGAACTTCAAAGTGACCTCGGTGGCCACCAAAATACCGATGGCCTACATCTACGGGGTCATCCCCGTCTGCGCTGTCGGCATGCTTTACTATAACCTCAAAATGATGAAGAAGGGGGAATAGGACTTTGCTTGAGGTTTTCATCATCTTCGTCGTCATGCTCGGCCTCATGCTGCTCAGCGTCCCGGTCGCCTTCGCCATGGGCCTGGCCGCCGTCGCCGCCCTGTTCCTGAACGATATCCCCTTGACCCTCGTGCCCCAGCGGCTGTTTACCTCGCTCGACTCCTTCCCGCTTCTGGCCATACCGCTGTTTATCTTCGTCGGCGAGGCCATGAACACCGGCGGCATCACCGTCCGCATCTTCAACTTCGCCCGCTCGCTCGTCCGCCACATCACCGGCAGCCTCGGGCACGTCAACGTCATCTCCAACATCATCATCGCCGGCATGTCGGGCTCGGCGGTGGCCGACGCTTCGGCCATCGGCGTCGTCGAGATCAAGGCCATGGAAGAAGACGGCTTCGACAAAGACTGGTCGGCCGCTCTCACCGCCGCCTCCTCGACCATCGGCCCGATCATCCCGCCCAGCATCCCGCTGGTCATTTACGCCATCATCACCGAGACCTCGATCGGCCGCCTGTTCCTCGGCGGCGTTATCCCCGGCCTGCTGATGGGTATCTCGCTTATGGTTCTGGTATACATCATGTCGAAGCGCCGCGGCTACAAAGTGGAAGCCAAGGCCTCGTGGCAAGAGCGCCTGCAGGCCACCTGGCGGGCCATCCCGTCGCTTTTGACGCCGATCATCATGTTCTCCGGCATCGTCTTCGGCATCGTCACTCCCACCGAGGGGGCCGGCATCGCCGCCGCCTACGCTGTCTTCCTCGGCTTCGTCATCCACCGCGAGATGACCTTCGGCGAGCTTCACAAAATCCTTCTCAAGACCGTCCACGGCACGGCCGTCATCCTTATCATCATCTGCTGCGCCTCGGTCATCACCTGGGTCGTCCAGACCTCCGGCCTGCCCGAGCTCGTAGCCGACCT
>JAEZLU010000105.1 GCA_023415075.1 Bacillota bacterium | reverse complement strand
GAGTTGCAGGCTGAAAGGCGGCGTGGCCGCTTGTGTAGGCCGGGCCGGCTGCCGCCGTTAACAGGATAGGATATCGGAAAGGACGCTTTCCCGTATCTGAAGAGAGGTATTATTACAAGCAGGGTGGTACCGCGGGAGTAAAATCTCGTCCCTAGGGGACGGGATTTTTTGTATTTTCCGGGTTGTTACGGCCCAAGGGGGGTGGTGCCCGTGACGGGCGGCTATTATCGGGATAATTTGGCGACGGTTGTGAAGAAGGATTGGCCGGCAGTTTTTCCGCCGGCGCGGGCAGCCTATTTTTGAGGAGGAATTTACGGTGTTTAAGATATTGTCAGGTCAGAGCGTCGGCGGCGAGGCCGCCCGGACGGCGACGGCGGAGGCCGTCGGCCGGATAGAGCTCCGCGAAGGCGCCGCCGGCTCCTATCCGGGCCTGGGCGGCGGCCGGAACATAGTGCTGGTGGGTTTCATGGGCACAGGCAAGACCAGCACCGGCCGGCTGCTGGCGGCTATGCTGGGGCGGCAGTTCGTCGATGTCGACAGCGAGATCGAAGCGGCCACCGGGCTGACGGTGCCCGCGATGTTCGACCGCGGCGAGGCTTTTTTCCGCGAGCAGGAGAAAAGGATGATCGCCAAGGTGTCACGCCGGGCCAATAGCGTTATTTCCACCGGCGGCGGGGCGGTGAAGGACCCGGAGAATATCGCCAGGCTGCGCGAGAACGGTATTCTCGTCTGCCTGAAGGCGTCGCCGACGACGATAATCCGGCGGCTGGCCCACGATACGACAAGGCCGCTCCTCAACCGGCCCGACCGCCAGGAGGCGGTGACCAGCTTGCTGGCCGAGCGGGCGCCTCTCTACCGGCAGGCCGAGGTGCAAATCGATACCGACGCCCTGTCGGCCCGCGACGCGGCCGAGGCAATCGTCGCCTGGCTGCGGCGGCGGGAGCTCTTGCGGGTAAAATGAACGGCCGGCAATGGACAGGGGGAGTTAGGATGAAGGTAAAGACTGTGGCGATAATCGGCCTGGGATTGATCGGCGGCTCGCTGGCGCTGGCGCTCAAGGCCAATACCGGGGTTACCGTTCTCGGCTACGATGAGGCCGTGGAAACGTTGGCGGCGGCTAAGGCGGCCGGGGCCATCGACCGGGGACTGGGCGGTCCGGACGAGGTCGGCGAGGCTGATGTCGTTATTTTCAGCCTGCCGGTGGGCCGGATTGCGGCGGCGGCCCAGGCGGCGGCCGGCGGCCTGAAGGCCGGGGCGATCGTGACCGATGTCGGCAGCGCCAAGCGCGGTCTGCAGCTGTCGCTGCCGAAGCTGCTGCCGCCGACGGTCCGCTATGTGGGCGGTCACCCGATGGCCGGCGCCGAGAGGAGCGGCTTCGCGGCGGCCAGGGGCGATCTGTTCGCCGGCCGGCCGTATATTCTGACAGGCGACGGCGACGACGACGCGACCGACGAGGCGCTTAACGCGCTGATCGGCCTGGTGCGGGCGATCGGCGCCCAGCCGCTGGTGATGGACAGCGAGCTCCACGATACGCTGGTGGCCCGCATAAGCCATGTGCCGCACGTGGCGGCCGCCGTGCTGGCCCGCATGGCCGGCGACAGCGATCAGGGCGAGCTGGCGCTGACGCTGGCGGCCAACGGTTTTCGCGATATGACCCGTATAGCTTCGTCCAATCCGGTACTGTGGAGCGATATTTGCCTGGGCAACCGGGAGAATGTGACGGCGGCCCTGCTGAGGCTGCGGGCCGAGGTGGACGGTTTCTTGACCCTTTTGAGCGAGGGCGACCGGGCCGGCCTGGAGGGCTTTTTCGCCGAGGCTAAACGGGTGCGCGACCGCCTGAGCGAAAAGGCGGGCTAAAAATGCCCGCCGAAAGGCGGGCTGGATACGGCTATGTATGTTCAGCGGGTCGGGGCCGGCGGCAGGGCGCCGAAGCCGGCTTGCCGCCATTTGAGGACGAAATCGCGGAAGGCGATGACCGGCGGCGGGTAGTAGGGGCGTTTGGCCAGGATCATGGCGATGTGCTTGTGGGGCGGGTTGGCCAGACGGACGATGGCGATGCCGGGCGGGCTCGCTTTTTTTATGGTGTCCAGCGGGAAGAGGCTGACGCCCAGGCCGTCGCTGACGAGGGCCAGACTGGTTTCCGAGTGGCTGCTCTGGCAGACGATCCTGGGGTTGAAGCCGGCGTCGCGGCAGGCGTTGAGGTAGATGGTGTAGATGCTCTGGTCGCGGCTGGGGAAGATGAAGTTTTCGCCGGCGGCCTCCGCCAGGGCGACGGTGCCGCGGCCGGCCAGCGGATGGGCGGCCGGAGTGATGAGGACGAATTCGTCGTCGGCCAGCGGGTAGAGGTCGAGGTCGTCGAGGGCCAGGCCGGCTGGCGGCGTGAGGATAGCCACGTTGATGCCGCCTTCGTGGAGCATTTCGGTGAGCTGGTAGCTGCCGCCGGTGTTGATGTCGAGGTACAGGCCCGGGTAGGCGTTGTGGAAGGCGGTAATCATGGCGACGAAGTTGATGCTTTCGAGGGTGGTGATGGCGCCGATGACGACTTTGCCTTTGGCCAGGCCGACATGGGCCTGGGCACACTGGCGGGCGGCGCTGACTTCGTCGAGCACCCGGCGGGCGTAGTCGAGGAACTCGGCGCCGGCCGAGGTGGGCAGGACGGTGCGGGTGGTGCGGTCAAACAGCTTTATGCCCAGTTCGTCTTCGAGTTTGGTGATCTGCTGCGACAGCGACGACTGGG
>JAEZLU010000055.1 GCA_023415075.1 Bacillota bacterium | reverse complement strand
TGCTGGTGACCCACGTAGGAATCGAACCTACAACCTACTGATTAAGAGTCAGTTGCTCTGCCAGTTGAGCTAGTGAGTCATGTGGCTGGGGAGGAAGGATTTGAACCCTCGAATGTCGGAGTCAGAGTCCGATGCCTTAACCAGCTTGGCGACTCCCCAATGCCGATGTGTTGTTTGGTTTACATTAAAATATTCTAGCTGTTTGTCGCCGTTTTGTCAAATGGTAAAAAAGCGAGCGCGCAAACGCCGGGGGGCGATAAACGGCAGCGATGGCCGATAGAAGGCCTAGGAGCAGCGGATAGCGGCCATGTTACTGAATGGCGTTGGTTTCGATGTTGTAGCCGACCGAGTCGGCCGTCCAGCTGGTGTCGCCCTGGGCTATGTTGACGTTGCCGCTGAAGACGCCATGTTTGGTGTGCCAGTTATAAAGGGCCTCGTCGGCGGTTATGGTCAGGGAGCCTCGCTTGAAGGCGACGTTACCGTTTACGCGGGCGGTGTTCTGGCCGCCGTTGACGTAGATGGTGTCGCCGCTGAAGTTGATGTCGTCCTGAGTGAGGGTGATGCCGCCCGCGCCCCAGACTTCCAGTGACCAGATGCTGACTTTGGCTTCGCCGGCGGTGATCAGCCGATTGTTGACCTGGACGGATACATTGCCTTTTAAGAGATACTGGCCGGTGGTTATGTCGAAAGCGGTACTGTCGGCCTTTATAACCGGCTTGGGGGCTGCCATGGCCGTCGAGGTGAGAATGAGCATCGCCAGAAGGAACGCTGCTAAAGTCCGGCTTTTCATATCGGTTCCGCCTTTCGTCTGTTGCTTTAGATGAGCTTGATCGGCTGCGGCGGTTTTGCGGATACAGTATTCGATATTCGCCGGCCGGGCGGCAATTCCTTTAGGATATGTTTACCGGTCTGGTGATGGTAAATGCCGCCTGCGGCGGTTCGCAGGCCCGCAGGCAGCATAAGCGTTGCCACTAGTTTTTACTGTTGCCGGCAGGGTATGCGCGCAAAAGCGGCCGACAGGAAAAAACCGCCCGGAGGGTCGGCTTCCGGCCGGTGTTTTTTGGCCGCTAAAACAGCCATAAAAGCCAGACAATGGCGCAGATTATAAGGATAAGGGCGATGGGGTAGAGTATCCATAACAGCAGCAGGATGATGACAGGGACGGAATACAGCCAGAAGCCGCTGTCAGGCAGCCATGACGAGATATCCGGGAAACGGGCGGTGTCGAGTTCGTTCAGGGTCTTGACCAGGTCGTCGACGGTGATCTCCGCTGCCGCGGTCAGGGCGATCTCTTCCATAGGTTCATCCTCCCAGGCCGATATATGTTTATATATTATGTTATTCAGGTACAGCTGCCGATGTCCTTGGGGAAGCTATTTGCATCCGCGGCAGGATTCGGCCGGCCGGTATGGAATGATGGTTAGGGAAAAAACTATCATCAGTAGCTGCAGGAGGTAACAGATGTTTTGCCATAATTGCGGCGCCGAGCTTCCGGCCGACGCCAATTTTTGCAGTAAATGCGGTAAACGCCTGGCTGCCGCTGAGCCCCGGACGGACGCCGAACCGGCACCGGCTGACGAGGTCTGCGAAGTTGTGGCCGAGATGGCCGGGGAGAAGTGGAGCCCGATGTTTCCGGCCGATATGATGCAGTTCAAAGCTAAGGCCGCCGGACCTCAGGGGGAGTATCTGGCCGCCGAGTCGCCCAAGTTCAAGGTGGGGCTGAGCGAGTATTATCAGCCCAATCAGAAGAATAAGCGCCATGTAAAGGCTCTCGAGGAGCTGACGGCCGCATTGACGACGGCGGGCTGGGAGCGGTCCGGCAAGGGGCGGGAGTGGTACAGCCTCCGTTTCCGCCGCCGGCAGCCCTAGGGGGATGGCGGTGGTGAAACAGTTCAGGATAGTGGCGATCGGCGATTCGTTGACATATGGTTATCCTTACCCGCCCTGCTATTCGTGGGTTCAGCGGGTGGCCGACCGTATGGGGGCCTGTCTGGAGAATAAAGGGGTGTGCGGCGAGACGACGGCTGATATGCGGCGGCGGTTCCTGACCGACGTGGTGCCTCTCGGGCCGGATTGGGTGATTATCACCGGCGGCAGCAACGACGCCTTTACCGGGGCTACGGCCGGCGAGGTGGCCGCCAACGTGCAGGCGATGGCGAACGCCGCCGGGCAGCGCGGCATCAGGCCGGTGGTCGGGCTGGCGCCGCCGATGGCGTTACCGGAGGAGGCTTTGCTGGCTGAGTACCGCGAGGCTCTCAGAGCTTTGGCGGCCGAAAATGGTTGGCCTGTTATCGATTTTTACCGCTCGCTGCTGGATAATGCGACCGGCGGGATAAGGCCGGGCCTGTTAACCGACGGCGTGCATCCCAACGAGGACGGCTACGCACTTATGGCCGAGACGGCAGTATTAGTGTTAACGGCTATTATGACATGATGCAGGCCCGGGGCGATCATCGCCGGGCCTTTTATACCAATTTTCGTTATTTTTAAGAAAATATGTACTGGCTGGCAGGGAAAATACAAATTGTCACGAATAATTTTTATGCTAAAATGTAAATTTTTGGTGAAATCAGGTGCTGGGTCTTATGGAAAGTCAATCCAGATACAGCCAGGACAGCGTGCCAGCTCAGGCCCTCCGGGAAAGCGAGGAGCGGTTCAAGCTGGTTTTCGAGCATGCTCCTATCGGTATGGTGATTTCCGATTTTAAGGGGCGATTCACCCGGGTTAATCAGGCGATGGCCGATTTGCTGGGTTATCCGCTGGAAAGCTTGGCCCAGCTGAGTTTTACCGAGATTACCCACCCCGAGGACCTGAAGAAGGATCTTTTCATGGTGAG
>JAEZLU010000036.1 GCA_023415075.1 Bacillota bacterium | reverse complement strand
ACGGTTTCGATGTTGTGGTTGAAGACGTCGGGGCGGGCGGCGAAGACGACGCGGGCGGCCGCGAGGTCACCGGCGAAGTCGGGGGTGAGGACTTCGACGGTGGTGGCCGGGGTGCGCCGGCGTACCGCCTCTATGCAGGCGGCGAAGTGGCCGGCGCCGCCGTCGGCCAGGTCGTCGCGGGTGACCGAGGTGATGACGGCGTGCCGGAGGCCGAGGGTGGCAACGGCGTCGGCGACCCGCGCCGCCTCGTCGGCGTCAAGCGGCAGGGGCGCGCCTTTGGGCACGGCGCAGAAGCGGCAGCGGCGGCTGCAGACGCCGCCGAGAACAAGGAAGGTGGCGGTGCCGGCGCCGAAGCATTCGCCGAGATTGGGGCAGTGGGCGCTGCTGCAGACGGTGGGCAGGGCGAGGCCTTCGACGAGGGCGGCCACTTTTGTGAAGGTTTCGTCGGTGCGGATCCGCTGGACAAGCCAGGGGGGGCGCGGCGGGTTTTCTAGCATGGGCCTCTCCTCTTCTTCTGTTTTTGGCGGCTGAAAAAGCCAATGGCCGGCTGGCGGCGGCCGATTGGTTATTTACCGCCCGTCCGCCGGCTGTTTATAATGATGGTAGTCATTACAAGTTTTAGGAGGTTTGCCTGTGGTAATAAAGGATGTGCCGTTTTGTACAGTAGATTGGGCCGGCGTGCCGGCGACCGAGCATGCCGGCATCGGCGGCGCGGCCTACTGGCGGACTTTCGAGCAGGGGAACATCCGGGTGCGGATGGTCGAGTATACGCCGGGGTATCTGGCCGACCACTGGTGTAGTCGCGGCCATGTCCTGCTGGTGCTCGAGGGCGTGCTGGTGACCGAGCTCGACGACGGCCGCAAGTTCACGCTGACGCCGGGAATGAGTTATCAGGTGGCCGACGGGGCCAATCCCCACCGGTCGTACACTGAGACAGGGGTCAAGCTGTTTATCGTCGATTAAAGGCTGCCGGCGGTGAATGTGCAGTCGAAGACGTCGGCGAAAGCGGCGGTAAGGGCGGCGGTGACGGCCGCCCGGTTGGCGGCGACGCCGGCCCGCCGGAGGCTGGTGACGCCGAACTCGCGGATGCCGCAGGGGACGATGCCGCCGAATATGCTGAGGTCGTTGTCGATGTTGAGGGCGAAGCCGTGGCCGCTTATCCACTGCCGCACCGACAGGCCGATGGCGGCTATTTTTTCGTCGCCCAACCAGACGCCGGTGTATTTGGCTTTGCGGCCGGCGATGAGGCCGAAGCCGGCCAGGGTGCGGATGATGACTTCTTCCAGGCGGTCGGCGTACCAGTGGACGTCCTGCCGCCAGCGGCGGAGGTTGAGGATGGGGTAACCGACGAGCTGGCCGGGGTTGTGGCCGGTGATGTTGCCGCCGCGATCGGCGGCGATGACGGCGATGCCGGCCGCCGCCAGGCGCTGGCGATCGGCCAGGAGGTTGTCGCTGCCGCCGGCGCGGCCGACGGTGATGACCGGCGGGTGTTCGAGCAGGATGAGCACCCCGGGGTGGTGGCCGTCCGCCACCAGGGTGCGGGCTGCTTGTTGGAGAAGCAGCCCGGACGGATAGTCGATCAGTCCGGGCTGCACCAAAAGGCAGTTCTTTTTCATTTGCGGGCCGGCGGCCAGTGGATGGCCAGGCCGTCGACGGCCAGTGCCGCTTCGGCCATGGCTTCACTGACGGTCGGGTGGGCGTGGATGGTGGAAATGAGTTCATCGACGGTGGCTTCCAGCCGCATGGCTAAAGCACCTTCGGCGATGAGGTCGGTGGCCCGGGGGCCGTAGAGGTGGACGCCGAGGATTTCGCCGTGCTTGGCGCCGCTGAGGATTTTGACCAGGCCGGCACCGCCGCTTTCGATAATGGCTTTGCCGTTGCCGGCCAGCGGGAAGGTCCCCTTCTTATACTGGATGCCCTGCTTTTGGAGGGCGTCTTCGGTCAGGCCGACGCTGGCGACTTCGGGATGGGTGTATATGCAGGCCGGGATGATGTTGCCGAAGTAAACCGGCTTGTGGCCAAGGGCGTGCTCGACGGCGGCGGCTCCCTGGGCCGAGGCGGCGTGGGCCAGCATGGTCTGGGCGTTGCAGTCGCCGATGGCGTAGACGGTCGGCACGGCGGTGCGGAAGTTGCCGTCGACAGTGACGGCGCCGCGGGCAAGAACGACGCCGGCCGCTTCGAGGCCGAGGCCGGCGGTGCGCGGCCGGCGGCCGACGGCGACAAGGACGTACTGCGAGGTTATTTCCTTAGTCTGGCCGTCCAACTGGACGCTGGCGACAAGGCCGTCGGCACCGGCGGCGACTTTCTCAAGCTTGGCGCCGGTGAGGAATTTGACGCCTTGTTTTGTAAGGTCCTGGCGCACGAGAGCGGCGATTTCGCTGTCGACCGGCGGCAGGATCTGGGGCAGCATTTCGACGACGGTGACTTCGGCGCCGAAGGCCCGGAACATGGCGGCAAACTCGACGCCTATGACGCCGCCGCCGATGATGGTCATTGATTTGGGCGGGGCATCCAGGCTGAGGGCGGCGGTGCTGTCGATGACACCCGGCAAATCGGCGCCGGGGAAGTTCAGCTTGACCGGTTCGGAGCCGACGGCCAGGATTATGGCGTCGGCGGCCAGCTCAAGCGGCGCGGCGCCGGCAACAG
Source organism: Bacillota bacterium (assembly GCA_023415075.1). Classification (GTDB taxonomy): domain Bacteria; phylum Bacillota; class Negativicutes; order Sporomusales; family UBA7701; genus JAEZLU01. The sequence continues at coordinate 423 of JAEZLU010000036.1, read as the reverse complement.
CGACCGCGGTGGCGTTTTTGAGGCTGGCCTGGCCTTTGTGGACGGTGACGCCGTTGGCTTTGAGCAGGCCTTCGACGCCTTTGACCAGACGGTTGACGACAACCTGCTTGCGGCCCATGACGGCCGGCCAGTCGAGGCGGACGTTGTCGGCGAGGATGCCGGGCAGTTTGCCGGCGGCCAGGGCCTGATAGGTTTCAGCTGTATGGAGGATGGCTTTGGTGGGTATGCAGCCGACGTTGAGACAGGTGCCGCCGACACGGTCGTTTTCCACGAGGTGGACTTCGGCGCCGAGCTGGGCCGCCCGGATGGCGGCCACATAGCCGCCGGGGCCGCCGCCGATAACGACGATTTTTTTCATGGGGTAGCCCCCCTTGTTTGGTTTTGTTTTCAGTAATTATTATAACATTTTGGGCGCCGGCCAGA
>JAEZLU010000206.1 GCA_023415075.1 Bacillota bacterium | reverse complement strand
GCGGGGGTTATCTCCTCGAGGGCCGGCTTGAGGCGGCCGATGAGTTCAAGCTCGGCCTGAATCTTCTTGTCGCCGCTCTTGAGCATCTTCTGCAGCCGTTCCTGGCGCTTTTCCAGCGTCTCCAGGTCGGCCAGGCACAGCTCGGTGTTCAGTATCTCGATGTCGCCCAGCGGATCGGGCTCGGTGTCGGCGTTCATCACTCCCGGGTCGCTGAAGCAGCGGACCACCTCGATGACGGCGTCGACCTGGCGGATATGCGACAGGAACTTATTGCCGAGGCCGGCGCCCTTGGAGGCGCCTTTGCCGAGGCCGGCGATATCGACGAACTGCATCTTGGTCGGCGTGATTTTTTTCGGCTTGTACATTTCGGCCAGCTTGGCCAGCCGTTCGTCCGGCACCTCGACCACGCCGACGTTGGGCTCGACCGCGCCCGAGACGAAGCTCGACACGGCCGCCCCGGCCTTGGTGAGAGCGTTGAACAGCGTGGTCTTGCCGACGTTCGGCAGACCGAGGATACCTACTTCCAGGTTGGTGCTCATGGTTTATTCCACCTTAACAGCAAATTCCGGCTGCCCCAAAAACTTCGCCTGGCGTCGTTTCTGACCAGCCTCGGCTTCTCAAAAAACCGAAATCATCCAGTTAATTGTAGAATATCCCGGACGAGTTTGCAATACCCGTCCGGGATACGGTGGAAAAGGCTTTGTTATCGGCGACGGCTCAGGAGGCCTGCTGGCTGTTGGCCCCACCCAGGGCGCCGTCGAGTTCGGCGACATATTTCTTGACATTGGCCAGCGAAGCGGCAAATTTTTCTTTTTCGGCTGCCGACATGGCGATTTCGAAAACCGGGCCGGCGCCGCCGCGGCCAACGATGGTCGGCAGGCTGATACTGACGCCGTGGGTCGCGTTATAAGTGCAGACCGGCAGCACGGCCCGGCTGTCCTGGATAATGGCCTCGAGGACGGCGGTGGCCGAAGCGGCCGGCGCGAACACCGTGCCCCCCTTGAGGCCGATAACCTGGCCGGAAGCGGCGATAACGTCGGCAACCACCTTGTCGAGCTTGCCGGCGTCGCAGGTTGGCAGGGCGGCGAGCGGCACGCCGCGCAGCGAGATGCCGCTGGTGAGCGCTACCATGGTCTCGCCGTGTTCGCCGACCACATAAGCGTCGAGGTCTTCGGCCGACACGCCGAAGGCGGCGGCCAGGTGGGAGCGGTAGCGGGCGGTGTCGAGAACGGTGCCCATGCCGATAACCCGGCCGGCCGGCAGCCCGGATACCTGGTAGGCCAGCTGGGTCATAACGTCAAGCGGGTTGGTGATCATGAAGATGATGCAATCAGGGCTGAGGGCCACCGCCTGACGGACCAGGTCGGCGATGAGGGCGGCGTTGCGGCTGAGCAGCAGCACCCGCGGCTCGTCGGCCTTGCGGGGGATGCCGGCGCTGATGACGACAATATCCGAGCCGGCGGTGGCGGCGATATCGCCGTGGCGGACCCTGGTCTGCGGGCAGAACGCCTGGGCCTGCATAATGTCAAGGGCTTCGCCGTGGGCCTTGTCGGCGAAAGCGTCGACCATCACGATTTCATGGGCCAGGCCCTTGAGGGCGGTGGTATAAGCAACCGCCGCGCCGACCTTGCCGCTGCCGAGAAAAGCTATTTTCATCATTGTCACTCCTTCAAATATATTGCGGGCTTGGTTTCTGCTTCCCTTATATCGCAAATAGTGTGCCAAGGCCGCGAAGGCCCGGTAACAGCCGGTTTGGCCGCAAACGCAAAAACCGAGACGCATCTTCTTGATACGTCTCGGTTTCACTTTGAAACATCGCTATCGCCCTGTTTGAGCTTGCGCCAGAGGGTGGCCCGGCCGATACCTAGCAAATCGGCCGCTTTCTGCCGGTTGCCGCCCGTCTTGGCCAGCGCGGCCTCGATGGCCTCCTGCTCAAGGGCTTTGAGGCCGCCGGCGGCAGTCGTCCGGCGCGGCTGGCGGCGGCCGGCCAGCACCCGTTCGACCTGACCGGCGGTGATGACCGGCCCGCTGGCCAGGGCCACCAGCCGGCTCATAACGTTGAAAAGTTCGCGGATGTTGCCCGGCCAGGCATGTTTCTCCAGCCCGACCAGGGCTGCCGGCTCGATCTCGCGGACGGCGGCGTGGTACTCGGCGGCTAATTCGCCGAGGAACTTCTGGGCGAAGTCGGCAATATCGCTCGGCCGCTCTCTGAGCGGCGGCACCGCCAGGGTAAAGGCGTCCAGCCGGTGGTAGAGGTCCTCGCGGAAACGGCCGGCCTCGACCATTGCCCACAAGTCGCGGTTGGTGGCGGCGACTACCCGGATATCCACCGGATTATCCGGTCGTCGCCCAGGCGGTAAACCTCGTGCTCCTGCAGCACCCTGAGAAGCCTGGCCTGTAGGTGGGCCGACATATCGCCGATCTCGTCAAGAAAAACCGTCCCCCGGTGGGCCTGCTCGAACAGGCCGATCTTGCCGCCCCGCTTGGCGCCGGTAAAAGCGCCCTCGGCGTAGCCGAACAGTTCGCTTTCGAGGATGGCCTCGGGGATGGCGGCGCAGTTGACGGCGACGAACGGTCCTTTGCGGCGCGGACTGGCCTGGTGGATGGCGTGGGCGAAGTACTCCTTGCCGACGCCGGTTTCGCCGGTAATGAGAACGGTGGCGTCGAAGCGGGCGAACCGCTCGGCCTCGGCGATAACCTGGCGCATGGCCGGCGTCCGCGACTGGATGTCGAGGAAGCTGTGCCTGGCGACCAGGCCGCGCTGGGCCAGTTCGTGGCGGGTCTTATGCTCCATGGCCTGCAGGCGGGACAGCTCCTGGAGGGTGGCCACCGCGCCCACCGCGCGGCCGCCGACGACGATCGGCCGATAGTCGGCGACCACCGACAGGCCCTCGGCCAATTTGACGATACTGCCGGTCCAGGGCCGGTTATCGCAGAGCGCCTGGCGCATGCGGGTCAGAAACTCCTCACCGACCGTCGGCGTCCCCGCCGGCGCCAGATTCAGCAGGCGGCGGGCCTCGCTGTTGATGGCAGTCACCGCCCCGTCGGCGTCAATGGCCACCAGGCCGTAGTCGACGGCGTTGATAACGATATCGGTCTGGCGGGCGCTGGCGTCGCGCGTCCGATGAATCTCCAGCATCTGCTTGGCGGCGGCGATTGCCTGCTCGACCGCTTCTCGGCCCGAGCGGATGAGCACGCCGGCCACGCCGCAGGCCGCTGCCTCCTGCACCACCGCCTGGTTGCCGATGACGCAGCGGGCGCCGGCCGCCACCGCGGCCTTAACGGCCGCCGGGTAGTCCAGCCCCTCGTCAATGGCGATCTTGATGGTCGGCTTGACGCCGAGGATGGTCTCGACGGCGGCCATGCCGGCCAGGACGTTCGGGTAGTCGACGATCGCCGCCCTGACTGTCTGCGGTTTAGCCTCGAGGAGGGCCCGCAGCAGATCGTAGCCGGTGATGCGGATCTCGGCCAGCGACGCCTCCGGTAGGGCGGCGGCCAGCATGCGGAGGGTGACGCCCCGGCTCACCAGGACGCGAAAGCCGCCGGCTAGCGCCTGGCGGCCGGCGGCCACTCCCGCGGCCAGCCTTCCTTCGGATATGGCGATATCGGTGTCGTTGCCGGCCAGCTCGCCGGCCAGGCGGGCAATTTCCGCGTTAGGGGCGATGACCATTATTTCCGCCATTCGGCTTACTCCCCGCCGGTCGGCCGCTGGGACACTAGCGCCTTGACGGCCTTCTCGAACTTCGGGCGGGCGATCATCACCCGCCGGCCGCAGCCGAGGCATTTCAGGCCGAAGTCCATGCCGGTGCGGGTTATTTCCCATTGGTCGGAGCCGCAGGGGTGGGTCTTTTTCATTTTCACGACATCGCCGACCTCATAACGGACGATCATCTCTGCCTCCTGGCTATAGCCGCGCCACCGGCGCCGTCGGCACCGGGATTTTGGCCAATTCGAAAAGTGTTTTCACCTTGTGGCGGAAAGCGGTCTCGACCTTCACCTGCTCAAGCGGCAGCGTCTTGGCCACCACCCGCACGACCACTTCACCGGGGCGGAAGTCGACAACCCCGAGGACTTTCGGGCCGTCGATCACCTCCGGCAGGGCGGCCGTCTCCCGGCTGGCCTCCTCCAGCAGAGCCAGTACCTTGCCGATATCGGCCTCATAGGCCACCGGAATGTTGATAACCGCCTGCATGTGGCCGCGGGTGTAGTTGCTGACGCGGACGATGGCGCTGTTCGGGATGATGTGGAGGACGCCGTTGACGTCCCGCAGCTTGGTCACCCGGAAGGATATCTCCTCGACCGTGCCGGCCATATTGTCGCTGGCGATGTAGTCGCCGACAGCATACTGGTCCTCGAAAATAATGAAGAACCCGGTGAGAAAATCGCGCACAAGGCTCTGGGCGCCGACGCCGACCGCCAGGCCGATGATACCGGCGCCGGCGATGATCGAGGTTGTGTCGATGTTAAATTCCCTGAGGATTATCATCAGACCGATAAAATAAAAAGTATACCGCAGGATGGTTTTGAGGAGGGCGCACAGTGTGCGGGCCCGTTTTTCCTCGAGAAACTTCTTGGCCCCGGCCTGCGGCAAAAAAAAGTGCTCGACCACGTGGCCGGAAAACCGGCAGGCCAGCCAGACGGCGATAAGGATGACGACAATCCGTAGCCCCTTGGTGGCCAGCACCAGCAGCACGCTTCCGGAGAACACCTCTGTCATCGTTACTCGCCCCTTTGCTGGATAAGTTCGTAGACCCTGGCCGCCGCCTGCCGCCGGTATAACTTATGCCAGCGGGCGTCCTGACCGGCCAGCACCGCCAGGGCGGCGGCTTCGTCGGCGGCCGTGAAGAGCAGGCTCTGGCCGCAGCTCAGACTGATCTCCCGCGGCGTCGGCGCCGCCTCCACCTGCAGACCGGCTGCAGCCAGCAGCCTTTCGGCCCGGATGGCGTCATGGACCGAACGAAAGGTCAAAATCCGGTCATAATCAGACAGCGGCCTCACAGGGTCACAGCCCGGCCGGCGGCCAGGGCACTGACGATAGCGTACATATTGGTGACCTCGCCCACTGCCAGCTGCTCCTTGAGGCCGAAATAATCGAGACAGGTGCCGCAGGCGGCAATCTGGACGCCCCGGCCGGCCAGTTCGCGCAGCTGGCCAAGCACCGGCGAGCCGGCCACCGCCAGTTTGACGCCGCCGTTCATGAGCATCAGCGACCGCGGCTGAGGCGTGGCCTCAAGCAGCGAGGTGAAGAAGGCCTTCATCAAAATGGCCCCCAGCTCGTCGCTGCCGTGGCCGAGAGTATCCTTGGTCAGCAGGTACACGAGATCGCTGGCCGGCCGGCTGACCGGCTCGCTGAAGCCGACTGCCGGCCTGTCCTTGGTTATCCGGATATAATAGTCGCCGCCGGCTTGCTCGCTGCAGACGCCGTAGCCGGAGGCGGTGGCGAACTTGGTGACATTCTCCTTGGCGGCGGCGTTGTCGACGACGGTCGTGACAACCCCCTGACTAATGGCGTCGAGCGCCTTCTTGGTCGCCAGAACGGGCTGCGGGCAGGCCAGACCGCGGGCATCGATTTCAGTAGACATCTATCTCCCCATCTCCTTTGCCGGTAATCCGGCCGACAATCGCCGCGGCGGCGACGCCGGCCTCATGCAGGGCCGCCACCAGCGCCGGGGCCTCGGCCGCCGGCAGGCAGAGCAGCAGGCCGCCCGAAGTCTGCGGATCAAAGCACAGGTCGCGCAGATTTTCGGGAACGGCGGCCGCAAAACTTATCTTTGTGAGATACTCGCGATTAGCGTAGGCCCCGGCCGGCACCAGTCCCATGGCGGCCGCTTCCGGCGCCTCCGGGAAGAACGGCAGGGCCCGGCTGTCGATTTCGGCCCGCAGGCCGCCGGCGGTCGTCATCTCTGACAGGTGGCCGAGAAAACCGAAACCAGTTACGTCGGTACAGGCATGGACGGCGAAACCGGCGGCCGCCTCGGCCGCCGCCCTGTTGAGGGTAGCCATCGAGACGGTGGCCGCCGCCACGCCGGTCGCAAACAGCTCGGCCTTGGCGGCCGTCGCCAGCACACCGGTGCCGAGCGGCTTGGTGAGGACGAGAGCATCGCCCGCGCGGGCGGCGGCGTTGGTCCAGACCCGTGCCGGGTGGATGACGCCGGTGACGCTAAGGCCGTACTTGACTTCCGGGTCGTCGATGGTATGGCCGCCGACGATAATGGCGCCGGCCTCGGCCACCTTGTCGTAGCCGCCTTTCAGGATTGCCAGCAGCGCCTCCGGCGGCAGCGAGCAACTGGGAAAGGCGACGATATTGAGGGCGGTAAGCGGCCGCCCGCCCATGGCGTACACATCGCTCAGACTGTTGGCAGCAGCGATCTGACCGAAAGTATAGGGGTCGTCGACCAGCGGCGTGAAGAAATCGACCGTCTGGATGAGAGCGGTGTCGTCGGTAAGCTGGTAGACGCCGGCGTCGTCGGCGGTCGCCGTGCCCACAAGAAGGCGGGGGTCAGTCGGCTGGGGTAATTGGCGCAGCACGTGCGCCAGGGCGCCGGGCCCTATCTTGGCAGCTCAGCCGCCGCTTGTCGTATACTTCGTCAGCTTGACCACGCGCATTCCCTCCTTCCGGAACTACTACGGCAATTATTGCCGTTCCTTATTCATATTTATACCCCGAAATAGTAAAATCCTTTTTCCTTGTCCCTGCATACTATGATGTTAGCACAACAAGCGGAGGGGCAACATGGCCACCACTTCGTCTACAGCGGTATCCCTGACAATTATCGACACCATCCTGGGCGACGTCAACGCCATCATGCCCGACTTTGTAAATCTGGTCAACTCCTACCGTTTGCTGGTCGGCGCGGCCGAAGAGCTTCGCCGCACCGCCGGCATCGCCCCCGACGTCGTCGCCCGGGCCATCGAGCGCACCGATCGTACCGGCGTCCTCGTCGATATCCTTATCGACCTCTTATGCTGCAAAATCTCCTTCATCAGCGAATTTCTGGCCGTCACCTGCGCTCCGGTCGACCTCTTCCGCTTCCTCGCCAACCCCTTCGACGTCGCCGACGCCCCCCATCTGGTTGCCGAAGAAATACTTCTGCTCGAAGTCCTGCGCCGGGCCCAGGAATGCCTGCGGGGCCGCAACCAGCCCCCCTGCACTCCCCCCGGGCCGCCACCCTACACCTTCGCCACCACCTGCTTCACCCCGCCGCCGCCACCGCCGCCGCCCATCCCGCCGGAACCACCCTTCCCGCCACCGTGCTTTGTCAGCTGCGAGCCGCCACCCGCCCCGGCCGAAGAGGCACCGCCCGAGTCCGCTCCGGCCAAACCTGCCGGCGGCGGTAAGTCAGCCGCTGCCAAAGAGTCCGGCGCGGAAAAAGGATCGGCTGCCGCCGAAAGCGCCGGCGGTGGCAAGGCTTCCGCTCTATCGACCGCTACGGCTTTGGCAAAAGAAGCGACCGCCGGCCGCCAGTCCGGCAGCGATATACAGCCGCTCAACGAGACTCCGGAACACTCGCCGGCCGTGACTGCCGACCCGCCGCCGACAGCCGCCGCTATCCAGCCTCAGTCCGTGCCGGCCAGCCAGGAGCCCCTAGCCGACCTGCCCAGCGCCCCCCCGGTGATGACCGCTGCCCGTCCCCTGCGCCCGCGGCGACTAAGCAAACAGCCGCCGCGATAATAAGGCGGAGCCTCCCGGCTCCGCCTCAGGCTGTCGACAAAGTCTTTTCTCGTGAGCATCGTTACCCGCACACCGCGCGACAGACCTGCGCCGCAGCGCAGTGCGCGGGCCAGGCGGCGGGAGAAATACAGGTAGCTGCGGCGTTATGGAGGGAACTACACGTCCTTGGCGAGCATCGCCTTACGGACACCGCGCGCGCCGCCATGGACGGCGGCGCGAGGAGTCATCAGTCAGGAGTCTGTTGACGAGGGCGCGGTGGGAGTTGGCGCGAGCCTAGGACGCGTGTGACCGGAATTTCGCCGCGCGTCTGAATTTCTCCCGCCGCCGTTTTGGGCCACCATTTGTCTACACTCTGAGGGCGCTAGCATAAGCTAGCGCCCTTTTGGTTTCATGTCGTCATTCGTCTTTGGCATCTTTTAGCCAGCGGCGGGCGGCCCGGCGCCAGCGCTGCCAGGCGGCGGCGAAACCTTGACCGGCCTCAAGACCCTGGCGGCACGACCAACCGATGACCAGGCCGGCGTCCCGGTGGACGACGCGGCTGGCGTGCTGGCTCATCCAGCTGTTCATGGCCTGGCCGATGGTCAGAGTGTCGACCCGTTGGCCGAGAAAGTCCTGCAGCTCTTTCAGGCGGAGAATGAGCAGCCTGGTTTTCCGGCCCTGCCGTGGCAGGCTTTCAAGGACGTAGCGGATCTTTTTGCTCTGAATGCGCAGCTGATGGAGGCGGGGGACGTCATCCCAGTCGAGATCTTTGCCGGCTTCTTTCATAGCTGTCAGCCAGCCGGCCAGGCGGTCGGCGGCAAAGGTGGCCAGCGGCTGCTCGCCTGCCGCCGGCAGGCCGCCATTCATCGTCCAGGCCCGGAAGTCCAGGAGGACGGCGGTCGGCCGGGCTTCTTCGAGGATGGCGGCCGTTTCTTTTGCCAAGCGCTCACGCTCGTCCGCCAGCAAAAGGCCCAGCCAGGGCGGCGGCGTTAGCGTCAGGCGGCCGCCGGTCGTCAGCGACAGCCAGGTGGCGACGATGACGTCGGCTTCCCGCAGGGGATTCATCGTCCTGCTTAGCGCCTGCAGCTTTGCTTGCCACTTTTCGTACGCCGGCGGCTCGAGCAGGGGTTTGCCGAAGGCCAGCAGGCTGCGGAGACGCCGTAGTTGGACCCGTAGCCGGTGAACGGTCTCGCAGTCGTCGCTCTTTTGCCGGAAGTCTTCATAGGCCGCCAGGATCAGGGCTGCCTGATTGCCGAGCATGCTCGCGAGGGCGGCGGTTGCCGGGGCGTCGGCGGCCGGTGGCGTGAAGCGGGGCCCGTTGGCGGTGCTCAAGCCGGCCAGCACGAGAGCGCGGGCGTATTTGCTGCGGGTCTCGACCGCCAGCGGCAGGCCGGCGGCCAACTCGCCGCCCAGCGCCAGCACGGCGGCCGGGTTGCCGCTTTTTAGTTCCAATTCGATTTCGACGATCGCTTCCCGCCGGTCGCCGGCGACTATCTCGCCCCGGTCGAAAGCTACCTCGACCATACTGCCGTCAGCGGTTACAACGGTGGCTTTGCGGCGGTCGAAGATGGTGGCGAACAGGCGGACCAA
>JAEZLU010000006.1 GCA_023415075.1 Bacillota bacterium | reverse complement strand
GTCACATTTGCACCTACCATCACGTTGCAGCAAGCGGCCGTCACTTTCGACCGCACCCGTATGGACGGCGCCCCGGTGGTCGACGCCGCCGGCCGTTTGATCGGCCTCATCACCAAGTACCATCTCATCAAGGCTCAGGCCAAGGATATGCTTCACAAACAACTGGGCGAAATCATGACCGAGAGCGTCTTCACCTTGCGGGACACCTTCTCGCTCAGTGAACTGCAGCACGCCAACAAAATATTCAAGTACAGCGTCTTTCCGGTGGTCGACGCCGACAACCGGCCGATCGGCATGATCAACCGCACCGATCTTGTCAAATACCTGTCGGAAAAGTCGCTGGTAATGGCCGAAGAGATGCAGGCCGTGCTCAACTCTATGTACAACGGTGTCATCGTCACCAACGCCGAGGGCATCGTCACCATGTTCAACCGGGCCGCCGAGAACATAACCGGCCAGAGCGCCGCCAACGCCGTCGGCCGCCTGGTGGACGACGTCATGCCCAACACCGGCCTGCGGCGGGTCCTCGAACGCGGCACCCCCGAGCTCAACCAGAAGCAGAACCTCGGCACCTGTCAGATCATCACCAACCGCAGCCCCATCATGAAGGGCAACAAAATCGTCGGCGCCGTGGCCATCTTCCAGGACATCACCCAGGTCGAGGCCATCGCCACCCAGCTCGAAGAGGTGAAAAGCCTCAAAAGCACCCTGGAATCGGCCCTGGAAAGTTTCTTCGAGAATATTGTTATCGTAGACAAGAAAGGCTATATCAAGATGATGAACCGGAGCTACGGCGAATATCTCGGCGTCGATCACCGGGAAGTCGTCGGCAAGCATGTCACCGAAGTCATCGACAACACCCGCATGCATATCGTCGCCACGACCGGCAAGGCCGAGATCGCCGAGATACAGCGGATCAGGGACAAGGACTCCGTCGTTACCCGCATCCCGATAATCAAGGACGGCGAAGTCATCGGCGCCGTCGGCAAGAGCCTGTTCAAAGACCCCAAGGACCTCAAGGCCATGGCCCGCCAGATCAATACCCTCCAGCACCAACTGGAGTACTATAAGGAAGAGCTGCGCAAAGTTCAGGGCGGCAAGTTCACCTTCGATTCGATCGTCGGCAGAAGCGAGAAGATGGAGTGGCTGAAAACGGTGGCTCTGCGGGCCGCCAAGGGCAACTCGACCGTCCTCGTTCTCGGCGAGAGCGGCACCGGCAAGGAACTGTTCGCCCATGCCATTCATAACGCCTCCGGCCGCCTCCACGGGCCGATGATCAAGATCAACTGCGCCGCCGTGCCGGAAAACCTGCTGGAATCCGAGCTGTTCGGCTACGACGACGGCGCCTTCACCGGCGCCCGCCGCGGCGGCAAGCCCGGCAAGTTCGAGTTGGCCAACAGCGGCAGCATTTTCCTTGACGAAATCGGCGATATGACGCTGGCGATGCAGGCCAAGCTTCTCAGGGTGCTACAGGAGCGCGAGATCGAACGGGTCGGCGGCACCAAGCCGATCAAGGTCGACGTGAGGGTCATCGCCGCCACCAACCGCGACCTTGAGGCGATGATCGAGCACGGCGAATTCCGCCAGGACCTCTACTACCGTCTGAACATCATTTCGCTGCAGATACCGCCCCTGAGGGAACGCAAGGAAGACATCCCCCTGCTGTGCACCACCCTCCTCAAGAAAATCAACAACCAGACGCCCCACTGGGTGGAAGGCGTCTCGCCCGAGGCGCAGGGGTACCTCATGGAATACGCCTGGCCGGGAAACGTGCGCGAACTGGAGAACATTCTCGAACGGGCCGTCAACCTCATGGACGAGGAAGCCCTCATCATGCCCGAACATTTGCCGCCTGCCCTCAAAAAACAACACAAAATAAAAGAGAGCGACGAACCCGGGAAACATTTAGCAGGAATAATGGGGGATACGGAGAAACAAGCAATCTATAGGGCGCTGGAAGCGGCTGGCGGCAACAAGAGCCGGGCCGCGCAAATCCTCGGTATCCACCGCAGCGGCTTCTATCAGAAATTGAAAAAGTATGGCATGACGGTATAATTTGTCGATTCGGGAGGCGGCATCATGTGGACGGTTGTGTATATCGCAGCCAACCGGGGCCAAGCTGAGGAAATCAAGGGAATGCTATGTACCGAGGGCGTGCTCGCCAATATTCGGCCCGCCGGCATCGCCATACTTGGCGATGGCCTTTACGAAGTTATGGTATTGGAATCCGAAGCCGACGAAGCCCACGCAATACTCTGTCAATTTGCTGTAAAGTAAATGAGGAGAGTGGACTATGCTGAAGAAAACTAAGATTGTCTGTACAATGGGCCCCAGTACCGATAAACCGGGAATAGTCGAAGACCTGATAAAGGGCGGCATGGACGTCGCCCGCTTCAATTTTTCCCACGGGAACCACGAAGAACAGGCCGGCCGGATCGCCAGAGTGCGTGAGGCGGCCACCAAAACCGGTTTTCCGGTGGCCCTCCTTTTAGACACCAAAGGCCCGGAAATGCGGATCGGCAAATTCGCCGCCGGCAAGATCACCCTTACGGCCGGGCAGAAATTCACCCTCACCGCCCGCGACGTCACCGGCGACCAATCAATTGTCGCGATCAGCCACCGGGGGCTGCCGGGCGAAGTCGTTCCCGGCAACACCATTCTGCTGGCCGACGGCCTTGTCAGCCTGACGGTCGATCGCGTCGACGGCGACGATATTTTCACCACAGTTCAGAACGGCGGCGAAATCGGCAACAACAAGCGGCTGGCCGCCCCCGGCGTGGCCGTCAAGCTGCCGCCGCTGTCCGAGCGGGACGTGGCCGACATCCTCTTCGGCGTCGCCCAGGACATGGACATAATTGCCGCTTCCTTCGTCCAGCGGGCCGCCGATGTCCTGGCCATCCGCAAGATCCTCGAAGAGGCCGGCGCCCAAATGGACATAATCGCCAAGATTGAAAACGCCGAGGGCGTTCGCAATATCGATGAGATTCTCAAAGTCGCCGACGGCGTCATGGTGGCCCGCGGCGATCTCGGCGTGGAAATCCCGGCAGAAGAAGTGCCGCTTGTCCAGAAGCTGCTTATCGAGAAATGCAACCAGGTCGGCAAACCGGTCATCACCGCTACCCAGATGCTGGAATCCATGCTGGTCAACCCGCGGCCCACCAGGGCCGAAGCCAGCGACATCGCCAACGCCATCTTCGATGGCAGCGACGCCATCATGCTCAGCGGTGAGACAGCCGCCGGCGCCTATCCGGTCGAGGCCCTTACCACGATGGCCCGCATCGCCGCCCGCACCGAGAGCGCCCTCGACTACAGCAACATGCTTTTAAATCGCGGCCTCAAAGCCCAGCGCACCACCACCGGCGCCATTAGCCACGCCACCGTCCAGGTGGCCTACGAGCTGGGGGCCGCCGCCATCATCACCGTCAGCGAGACCGGCTACACCGCCCGCCGGGTGGCCCAGTACCGGCCGCAGGCGCCTATCTTCACCGTAACCCCCAGCGAAAAGACCGTCCGCCGGGCCCGCCTCTACTGGGGCGTCAACCCCGTCCTCGGCCTGCAGGCTAAAAATACCGACGAAATGGTCACAAATGCCATAACCCTCGGCCTGACCACCGGCGTCATCAAGGAAGGCGACCTCGTCGTCGTCACCGCCGGCGTCCCGGTAGGCACCAAGGGCACCACCAACATGATCCGCGTCCACGTTGTCGGCACCATCCTCCTCCACGGCACCGGCGTCGGCCAGCGGGCCGTCACCGGCAAAGTCTTCGTGGCTCACTCCCACAAAGACGTCACCGACAAGTTTCAGTCCGGCGACATCCTGGTCATCAAAGGCATCGACGAGGAAACCGCCGCTTTTGCCGCCAAAGCGGCCGCCATCGTCACCGAAGAAGGCGGCCTGACCTCGCATGCCGCCATCGTCGGCATCAGCTTCGGCATCCCGGTGATCGTCGGCGTCGACGGCGCCACCGAGCGCCTGGCCGACGGCACCGTCGTCACTGTGGACTCGGCTAGGGGTGTCATCTATCAGGGCGAAATCAACGCCAAATAAGACTGCCTAAAAAGTCCAGCTGCTTTGTTGCCCCTGCGGGCGTTTGCTAGCGTACGTCCCATGTACGCGCGATGCTGTTAAACCGAGCCTGTGCTTACAATACATGCAAATTAGTCGCAGAGGAAACGGTGCTGCGCCTCCTCGGTGCGCCTGGCCGCTGGGGCTTTCTAAAAAGCCTCGGATGTTTATTTGATGTTTATTTGCGAGAGGGGAGGGGGACCTATGGAGCCTACCTGGATATGGGCGGCGGCCGCCGCGGCCGCGCTGGTTCTCCTGGCCGTCGCCGCCGGTCTGTGGACGCGCCGGCACAGCCCGGCCGGCCGGCTGCAGCGCCTCAGCGAAAAGGTCGGCCGCCTGCGGCGTTCCCGCCTGAACGCCGAGACTGCTGGCCTCCTGCGCCAGCTCTACGCCCTTGTGCACAGCTATATAACCGCCGGCGACCAGGGCGGCGCCTATCAGGCCATCGACCTTCTGAAGACGGCCTTCGGTGAAGGCCTGGCCCGGCCGGACGAACCGCAGAGCCTGACCGCTCTTGTGACCAGGGCCGTGCGGGCCCGGCAGCCCGACATCGCCGCCGCCGCCATCGACGCCTTCCGGCCCTTGCTGCGTCACCTGTCTGCCGCCGATACGCCGGCGGCCGTTCAACAACTGGCTCCGGTGGCCGCCATCGCCCTCAAGGAGAAATACAATTTTTTGGCTGCGAAAGCGGCCGAAATTATTTTTAGCCTGCTGGAGCGCAGCGACTGGGAGAAAGACCCGGCCACCGTGCAGGCGGC
>JAEZLU010000354.1 GCA_023415075.1 Bacillota bacterium | reverse complement strand
CCGGTCAAAAACAGGCCGAGGAAGTTCCAGACATGCTGGCTGTGGGCCAGCGGCTGGCCGTCGAAGCCCAGCTTGAAAAAGCCGAAATACAGGTTGCCGAGCAGGGCGGCCACAAACAGGACGCCGTAGATCTTCAGCAGATAGGTGTCGCGCACCAGGATAAAATCACGGATGCCGCCGCTCAGGCACATGCGGCTGCGCCAGGCCAAAGCGCCGGCGATCAGACCGGCCACCAGGCTGAAAATGACCGGCGCGTGCTGCGAACCCGGTCCCTTGGCGCTGAAATTCAACCAGGACGCCGTCGTGAAGACGCCCACCAGCAGCACCAGGGCGGCGGCGACGGCCAGGAAACCGGCGTAGCGGCCGGCGCCTTGATGGGCGTTGGCCCGACCGAGATTATAGCCCCGTTTGAGGAAAAACACGCCGGCGCCGATGCCTGCGGCGAAGCCGGCCAACCCGGTGATACCGTTGAGGTCGCCGCCGGCCAGCCGGAGGATGCCGCGCAGCGGGCAACCGAGGAATACCAGGGCGCCGATCATCATCAGCATCCCCAGCACAAAGCGGACGAGCGGCGCCGAGCCGCCCCGCGGCCGGAACTCACCGCTCACGCCCGCCAGGGTGAACGCGCCCAGCACCCAGCCCATAATCTCCGGCCGGGCGTACTGCAGCATGGCTGCCTGGTGGATGCCCAAAGCGCCGGCGATATCCCGCAGCTGGCAGGCGGCGCAAAAGCCGTAGTTGCCCGGATTGCCGGCCTTGACGAGCAGCACCGCCCCCAGGCCGAATACCACGCCGGTCACGATAATCAATAGCCAACTCATACCATCACTCCAAATCTTCTAGTTATAGATTGTATTAATATAATACCATTATTTATTCTATCTCTTGCCAGCATTTCCTGTCAAACAAGGAATTTTTGCCCGGATACCGAAGAATGCTATAGAAAAATCCTATATACCAAGGGAGGCATAGCGATGGCCCACTGGCAATCACTCTCGGTGTTTATCGCCGTCGCCGAGGAAGGCAGCTTTTCCGGCGCCGCCAAGCGTCTCGACCTCACCCAGCCCACCGTATCCTTTCATATCGACAACCTGGAAAAAGACCTCGGCTGCCAGCTGGTCCAGCGCACCGCCAAAGGCACCGCCCTGACCGCTTACGGCCAGTTTCTCTACGCCAATACCCACAAAGCCAGCGACCTGCTGGCGGCGACCGAGCGCCAGCTCCAGGCCATGGTGGCCGGCGCCGCCGGCCAAATTACCCTCGGCGCCAGCACCATCCCGGCTGAGTACATCCTGCCCGGCCTCATCGCCGCCTTCCAGCGCAGCCATCCCGGCCTGCGCTTCACTCTCCGCACCGGCGACAGCCGGTCCATCCTGGCTGCCTTCGCCGCCGGCGACGTGCCGATAGCGGTCCTCGGCAACCGACCGCCTGCCGACCTCGACCCCTGCCCCCTGTGGCAGGACGAACTGGTACTGGTGGCCCACCCGGCCGTCCGCGCCGCGCTCGGGCCTGCCCCCTCGCTGGCCGAAGCCCTGTCGCTGCCCCTGGTGGCCCGCAGCCTGGCATCCGGCTCGATGCAGGCCGTGCTGGCCGCCCTGGCGGCCCGCGGCATTGCTGCCGACGATCTCACCATCAACTTCGAGGTTGGCGGTAACGAGGCCCTCAAAGCCGCCATTCTCAGCCAGGCCGGCCCTGGCTTCATCTCCCGCTGGGCGGTGGCCGGCGAACTGGCCGCCGGCTCGCTTGCCGTCATTCCCCTTCCCGGCGTGACCATCCACCGCCAGTTCTACGCCGTAGCCCACCCGCCCCTCATCCCCACCTGCCTCCAGCTGTTCTGGGAATACCTCCTGGCCAGCGAGATCGGCCGTTGATAAGCCCTAACCATACAAAAAGGCTGCTTATAAAGCCCGTCGGGCTCTATAAGCAGCCTTTATATTTTATGTCGCAGGCCTACAGGTTGCTCAGCCGCCTGGCCGCCTCCACCAGCGGCGGCAGCACCTGCTTCTTGCGGGACATCACCCCAGGCAGCGGCAATACTCCACCCTCGCCGCCGGCCCCGAAGGCCGCGGTTATCAGCCCGGTATCCTGACCGGCGAAAATCAGGTGGCTGCCCTCCTGAAGAATATCGGTCACCAAGAGACCGACGAGATCGTAGCCCTCGGCAGCCGCCATCGCCTTCATCTCGGCCTGCAGCTCGGCGCGGATGCTGATGAATTCGCCCGGATCGGTAACCATCATCTGGCCGATGGCCACTCGGTGCTCGCCGATCTGAAACTCCTTCAGATCGGTCCGCACCAGCTCGCTCACCGTCAGACTGGCCAGATTGGACCCGGCCCGCAGCATCGCCTGGCCGAAAGCCAGCATATCGATGCCGGTCTCGGCCGCCAGCCGGTCGGCCGTTTCCCGGTCGCGGCCGGTGGCGGTCGGCGACTTGAACAGCACCGTGTCCGACAGGATGGCCGCCAGCAGCAGGCCGGCGATAGGGCCGGTAAGGGCTATGCCCCTGTGCCAGTACATATTGGCGATAATCGTCGCCGTCGACCCGACCGGCTCGTGACGGATGAAAATCGGCTCGCTGGTCTCCAGCCCGCCCAGCCGATGATGGTCGATTATCTCGACGATGCTGGCCTCCTCGATCCCCTCCACCGCCTGGGACCGCTCGTTGTGGTCCACCAGGATGACCTGCTCGCGCCGGGGCACGATCAGGCGGTCGCGGTCGATCAGCCCCACCAGCAGTCCCTGGTCGGTCACCGGATAGTTGCGATGATTGGTGCCGACGATGACCGACTTGATCTCGGCCACCAGGTCACCCGGCCGGAAAGCCACAAGCGAGGTCTGCATCACCATGCCCACCGGGATGCTCTGGTTTATCAGGCGGGCCGAGGTATAAGTATCGTAAGGGGCGGCGATGACTACAACCCCGCGGGCGGCGGCCAGCTCCCGCACCGCCGGCGAAACTCCGGCGCCGCCGGTCACCACCAGGCAGGCGATGCCGCGCTCGATGCAGGCCAGCTGGGCATCCTCGCGGTTGCCGACAAGCACCACTTCCCCCGGGTGGACCATCTCCACCATCGTCTCGGTGCGGGCGGCGCCGATGCGCACCTTGCCGGTCACCGGCCGGCCCAGGTCGCCGCCGGCCACCACCACGCCGCCAAGGGCCCGCAACACGCCGGCGAACGTCACCCCGGCCTCCCGCAGGTCCTGCATCTCTAGCTCGTCGATATAGCGGCCGGCCAGGTCGCCGAGCGACACCATCCCGGCCAGGCGGCCGGCCTCGTCCACCACCGGCACCGATTTGACGCCATGCCGCTTCATTACCAGGCCGAGCTCGCGCAGCGTGTCGGCCGGACGGACGGTAACCGTCGCCGGCTGCATGATATCCCTGGCCCGCGGGTGGAGGTCGTCAATGACCGGCGGCGCCTCGACGCCGAAGTAGTCGAGAACATACCGGGTCTCGGCGCTCACCTTGCCGGCCCGGGCGGCCGTGGCCGCCTCGCCCAGTTCCCGTTTGAGCTGGGCGTAGGCGATGGCCGAGCATATCGAATCGGTGTCGGGATTGCGATGACCGATGACATATATCGGTTTGCCCATAATATTCCTCCCCGCCTCACCCTAATAACAATTACCTGCTTTAATCTTAATATACCAGCCGTCGGAATGGCAATTTATTTCACGTTTTTCGAACAAACGTTTGTCAAACATATGTTCTTTATTATATAATATGATTAACATCCCGCAACTGCAAAGTCGCCGACCGGCCATCGGCCGGCCGCTGCCGTCAGGCTAACGCTATATCTATACTTTCATTAACGCCCCAGTAAGAAAACTCCCAGGTAATTCGTGGCTTCAGGGAACACCCGGAAATGAGTTGATGGCTTATGGATGTGTTCGAAAAACTGAAGATCCTGACTGACGCGGCCAAATACGATGTTGCCTGCACCTCAAGCGGCGTAGACAAAAAGAGTGCCCCCGGGGGTATCGGCAGCGCGGCCGCTTGCGGTATCTGCCACAGCTTTTCGGCAGACGGGCGGTGTATTTCGCTGCTGAAAGTGCTGATGACAAATATTTGCGCCTATGATTGCAAGTACTGCGTTAATCGCCGCTCCAACGACACGCCGCGGGCTGTGTTTACCCCGAGAGAACTGGCCGATTTGACCATCAATTTTTATCGGCGGAATTATATCGAGGGCCTCTTTTTAAGCTCCGGAGTGCTGAAAGACGCCAATTATACCTGTGAGCAGCTGATTGAGGCTTTGCGGATTTTACGCGAAGATTACCGGTTTTCCGGATACATTCATGCCAAGGTCATTCCTGGAGCCGACAATGATCTTGTTACCCGCCTCGGTATGCTGGCCGACCGGATGAGCGTGAATATCGAGCTACCGAGCCAAAACAGTCTGCAGTTACTTGCCCCCGATAAATCGAAACACTCCATCTTTGCCCCTATGGAATATATTCAAAACCGCCTGCGAGAAAATTCGCGCGACATCGTGAAGTATCGTCACGCACCTAAGTTTGCCCCGGCCGGACAAAGCACCCAGATGATCATCGGCGCTACGCCTGATACCGACTTTAAAATTTTAAACCTGACTGAAAGCCTTTATAAAAAGTATAAACTCAAACGCGTCTTTTTCTCGGCGTATACCCCGGTCGCCGAAGATAGCCTTCTGCCGGCCTTGGATACGAAACCGCAGCTTTGGCGCGAACACCGGCTTTATCAGGCGGACTGGCTCCTCAGATATTATGAATTTTG
>JAEZLU010000352.1 GCA_023415075.1 Bacillota bacterium | reverse complement strand
ATTTCCGGATGCTCGGCCACCCAGGTGCCGCCGAGAAAAAATGTAATCTTTACATTATGACGGTCTAGAGCGTCAAGCATCGCCGGCAGGTGCTCCTCGCCCCAGAAAACGTTGCAGGCCAGGGCGACCTGGGGCTTGGCCGGGTTGCCGTTATACACCGGCTTAGGCTTGTCGGGGCCGACTGCCAGCCAGTTGGCCAGCATCGGCAGCATCAGCAGCAGAAAAAAAAAGGCGGCGGCGAAACCCAGATACCATCTTGGCAGATGGCCGGTCAGCAGGAACACTCGTCATCCCCCCGTGTGTAGATAACCTGGACGGTATATATCTATTTGCCGGCCGGCCGGTTGATGAGTGCAAAAAATAAAAACATAAACCGCGAAGGTTTATGTTTTTATTTTTTGCTTATCTTTTGCTGTCCGGCGTTATTCGCCGGCGTTTTTGGCCTCGTTGTCGCCGGCCTTGAGGAGGGCTTTGCGGGAGAGGTTTATCCGGCCCTGGCGGTCGATCTCGGTGACCTTGACGAGAATCTCGTCGCCGATCTTGACGACGTCCTCCACCTTGGCCACCCGCTCGGCGGCCAGTTGGGAGATGTGGACCAGGCCTTCCTTGCCGGGCAGAATCTCGACAAAGGCGCCAAAGTTCATCAGGCGGGTAACTTTGCCGAGGTAGGAGGCGCCGACCTCGACCTCGCGCACCAGCGTTTCGATAATCTTGACGGCCTTCTTGGCGGCCTCCTGGTCGACGGCGGCGATAAAGACCTTGCCGTCGTCTTCGATGTCGATTTCCACGCCGGTTTCTTCGATGATTTTCTTGATGATCTTGCCGCCCGGGCCGATGACGTCGCGGATCTTGTCAGGATCAATCTGCATGGTGATGATCCGCGGGGCGAACGGCGAAAGCTCGGTACGCGGCTTGTCGATGGCCTCAAGCATCTTGCCGAGGATGTGCATGCGGCCGCGGTAGGCCTGTTCGAGAGCGCTTTCGAGGATCGCGCGGTTGATGCCGGCGATCTTGATGTCCATCTGGATGGCGGTTACGCCGTCCTTGGTGCCGGCCACCTTGAAGTCCATATCGCCAAGGGCGTCCTCAAGGCCCTGAATATCGGTGAGGATGGTAAAATATTCGCCGTCCTTGACCAGGCCCATGGCCACGCCGGAAACCGGAGCCTTGATCGGCACCCCGGCGTCCATGAGCGACAGCGTGCTGGCGCAGACGCTGCCCATCGAGGTCGAGCCGTTGGATTCGATGGCCTCAGATACCAGGCGGAGGGCGTAAGGAAACTCGGTCTCGGAGGGAATCATCGGCAGCAGGGCCCGTTCGGCTAAAGCGCCGTGGCCGATTTCCCGGCGGCCGGGGCCGCGCATCGGCTTGGTCTCGCCGACGCTGTACGGCGGGAAGTTGTAATGGTGCATATAGCGCTTGGAGTCTTCCACTCCTAGGCCGTCGAGGATCTGCTCCTCGCTGATCGTCCCCAGGGTGAGGACGTTAAGTATCTGGGTCTGGCCGCGGGTGAACAGCGACGAGCCGTGGGTGCGGGCCAGCAGGCCGACCTCGCAGGTAATCGGCCGCACCTCGTCCAACTGGCGGCCGTCGGGACGAATCTTGTCGACGGTGATCATCCGGCGAACGATCTCTTTCATGATCTTGCCGATCATGTAACTGACTTCCTTGGGGTTATCGGGGAAAATCTCCTTGAAATGGGCAATGGCCTCGTCCTTGACCTGCTTGGTCTGTCCCTCGCGGGTCACCTTGTCGGCGTTGGTGATGGCTGTTTTCAGGTTGTCGGTAACATAGGCCCGCACGGCCTCGGCTATTTCAGCCGGCACCTCGTAGCGCTTGAGTTCCCGTTTGGGTTTGCCGACCTGGGCGGCCATGTTTTCCTGGAAGGCCACCAGTTCGCGGATGACGTCGTGGCCGAACATGATGGCGTCGAGAATGGTCTTCTCCGGCACTTCCTTGGCGCCGGCCTCGACCATCAGCACGGCGTCCTTGGTGCCGGCGACTATCAGGTTGAGCTCGCTTTTCTCCTGCTCGGCGATCGTCGGGTTGACGATGAAGTTGCCGTCGACCATGCCGACGCGCACGCCGGCAATCGGCCCGTTGAAAGGTATGTCCGAAATGGTCAGCGCACAGGAGGCGCCGATCATCGCCGGGATATCGGGCGGGTTGTTCTGGTCGACCGACAGGACGGTGGCGACCACATGGACATCATTACGGAAGCTCTCATCAAACAGCGGCCTGATCGGGCGGTCAATGAGCCGGCCGGCCAGAATGGCCGCCTCGCTCGGACGACCCTCCCGCTTGATGAAGCCGCCGGGAATTTTGCCGACGGAATACAAGCGTTCCTCGTAGTCGACAGTCAGCGGAAAAAAGTCGATACCTTCGCGTGGCGCAGCGGAGCCAGTGGCAGCGACGAGCACGGCAGTGTCGCCGTAGCGGACGAGCACCGAGCCGCTGGCCTGCTTGGCCATTTTTCCGGTCTCGATAGTCAGTGAGCGGCCGCCCAGCTGCATTTGAAATGTGTGCATATTCGGTTTTCCTCCTCTAATATCCCCTATTCTTCTTATCCAAAGCTTAAGTGTTCGACATTTTTTGTATTATTCCCTTTTTTCCCAAGGCTTAAACCAGGGGAAAACAACAAAAAAGCGGGGTGCTCCCCGCTTCTTGCTACTTTCTTAAGTTGAGTTTTTCGAGGATGATGCGGTAGCGAGCGATATCATTGTCCCGCAGGTAGTTTAGCAGGCCCCGGCGCTGGCCGACCATCTTCAGAAGGCCCCGCCGCGAATGGTGGTCCTTCTTATGTTCCTTGAGATGCTCGGTGAGGTAGTTGATGCGCTCCGTGAGGATGGCGATCTGGACCTCGGGCGACCCGGTGTCGCTGTCGTGCAGGCGATACTTTTCGATGAGTTGCTGCTTTTGTTCAGGTGTAAGCATGATGGTTCCTCCTTGTTAATTATCCCCGTTAGCCAAGACTATCGTCGGAGACTCGATAATCCTCGCCACGGTTGTCTTGCTAATATTTCCCGCCGCCGCCCGTTTTATTCATGGTCGGCAGCCGGATTCTGGATTATATTCTACCATAAAGAGTATGGCCTGTAAACCGCTAGCTAAATAAAATTCAGGATATTGCGAGCGGCAGCCACGTCGCGGTTTATCTGGTCCTTCAGGGAGTCAGCGCCGGCGAAACTCTGCTCGCCCCGCAGGCGGGTGATGAAATCCACCAGGATGGTGTTTGCATATAAATCGCCGCTAAAATCGAGGATATGGACTTCGGTCCGGCGGCTGAGTCCGTTGAAGGTAGGGTTTGTACCAATATTGGCCACACCCCGGTAGCGGCGGCCGTCGGCCTCGACCCGTACGGCATAGACGCCGTCGGCCGGGATTACCTGGCATTCGATTGCCTCAATGTTGGCGGTGGGAAAACCGAGAGTGCGGCCGCGGCCGTCGCCGACGGCGACAACACCGCTAAGGCGGAAGGGGCGTCCGAGAAGCCTTGAGGCCTCCTCCACCCTGCCGGCCTGGATATGCTGCCTGATGACGGTGCTGGAAACAAGCTGGCCTTCCACAGTTACCGGCGGCGGGATTACCACCTCGTAGCCGGATTCGCGGCCGGCCTGCCGCAACAGCTGCGGGTTGCCGGTACCGTGGTAGCCGAAACTGTAATTATCGCCGACCACCAGATAGGCCGGTCGCAGGTTTTCAACAAGCAGGTCGATGAACTGCCGCGGGGTCAGCCGGAGAAAATCGGCGTTGAAGGGGATTGAAAGAAGGACGTCGGCCCCGAGGGCGGCAATCAGCTCGGCCTTGTAATCAGGACTGACAATGAGTGGTGGGCAGCGGTCGGGGGCGATGACTGACAGCGGATGATTGCTGAAAGTGAAAACAGCGCTGACAGCCTGAGTATCGCGGGCTAAAGCCACGGCCTGGCTGATTATCCGTTGGTGGCCGACATGGACGCCGTCGAAGGTGCCGAGGGCCACCGCCGTTTTCGCAAACCGGCCTCCCAGGCCGGCCAGAGTAGAGATTACTTCCATTGCTTGCTCCTTCAAGAATTTGCGGCGATAACTTTGAGCGGTTTGAGCAGACCCTCGCCAACCGGCGAACGGCCTATGCCCAAAAGGCTGCCGGCCTCGTCATACACCCGCCGCGGTCCCTCGGGGTCGCCGCAGGTGACTTTGACCAGCCGGCCGCAGATAAAAGACTGGCTGTCGGCCGCCGGCAAAACGACCGCCGGCAGATGGCCGACAGCCACCTCCAGCGGCAGCACGGCGGCCGCCGGGTCGGCGGCGATCTCCTCAAGCGCCTTTGCCGCCGGTAGCGAAAAGGCGCCGACCCGCGTGCGCACAAGAAACGACATCACTGCCGGCCAGCCGAGCTTGTCGCCGACGTCGCGGCACAGCGACCGGATATACGTACCTTTGGAACAGACGACATCAAACAAGATGACCGGGCCGTCGATGCCGATGAGCCGAATGGCCGCGATCGTCACCGGCCGGGCCGCCCGCTCGACGGTAACGCCGGCGCGGGCCAGTTCATAAAGCTTGCGGCCGCCAATCTTGATGGCTGAATGCATCGGTGGCACCTGCTCGATGTCGCCGACAAAGGCTGCCAAAGCCGCTTCAACATCGGCCATGGCCGGCGGTGAGCCGTCCCGGCGTTCGGCGATTACCTCGCCGGTGTCGTCGCCGCTGTCGGTGGCGTAACCGAAGGTCAGTTCGACCCGATAGGCCTTGTCGGCGTCGGCTGTGTATTCGATCAGGCGGGTGCCTGTTCCCAGGAAAACCGGCAGCACGCCGGCGGCCGCCGGATCGAGCGTGCCGGCGTGGCCGACCCGCTTGAGGCCGTAGACCCGCCGCAAAAAGGCGACGACATCGTGGGAGGTCAGGCCTGGCGGCTTGAGGACGTTGACGATGCCGGCCGTCATTGCTCAATCCCGGCCAAAAGCTTCATGGCCGCTTTCAGTACGGCAGCCTTGGCGGCGTCGACGCCGCCGCCGACTGTGCAGCCGGCAGCCCGCTGATGGCCGCCGCCGCCGAAGGCCAGGGCCAGACGGCTGACGTCGGCCCGGCGCGAGCGGAAGCTGACCCTGGTGGCCGTATCGTCGACCGGCTTGAACATGATGGCGATTTCCACGCCCTCGATATTGCGGGGATAATTGATAAGGCCCTCAGTTGTATCGGTCGGTCCTTCCGGGCCGTCTGGCGCCACCGTGATGGCGGCGATACGGCCGTCGGCATAAACCTCCAGGGTGTCGAGCACCCTTTTCAGGGTCATTATACTGGCGAGCGGCTTTGTCTCAAGATTCTCGGATATGATGTGGGGCGAGGCCCCACGGTCAACAAGGTCGGCGGCGTGCCGCAGCGTGGCCGCCGTGGTGTTGGCGTAGCGGAAAAAACCGCAGTCGGTGGCGATGGCCGTATAAAGGTTGGTGGCCATGTCGGCGGTTAGCGGCACCTTCAGGAGATAAATCAGCTCCAGGATGAGCTCGCCGGTGGCTGCGGCCTGCGTATCGAGACATAGGTAATCGGCGAAGCGGGTATTGGAAATATGGTGATCGATGTTGAGCACCTTGGCGTCGACTACCGCTCGCACCTCGGCGACCCGCTCGGCATCGCTGGCGTCGACCACCACCAACAGATCGGCCGCCAGTTTCTCGCTGCCGGGGCGGCCGATCAGGTCACTGCCCGGCATGAAGGAGTACAGACTTGGTACGTCGTCGGCCAATAGCAAAACGGCCGCTTTTTTCTTGGCGGCCAAAAGGGCATGTAACGCCAGCATCGACCCCAGACAATCGCCGTCGGGGTTGACGTGGCCGGTAATAACGATTCGGTCGGCCTTGGTAAGAAGGCGGGCGGTTTCTTTCAGTGAAACATCCATACTACCGGCCCGCTTCTTCCTGTTTCAGTTTGGCCAACAGCTCGTTTATGCGGGCGCTGTGTTCCAGCGCTTCATCAATGTGGAGAGACAGTTCCGGCGTAAACCGCAGGCGAATGCGTTTGCCGATCTCGGCCCGCAGATGGCCGACCGCCTTTTGCAGGGCCTGCCAGGAGGCTGCCTTCTGTTCGTCGCTGCCCATAAGGGTGACATATACCTTGGCGGCCCGCAGATCGCCGGTCACTTCCACTTTGGTCACGGTGACGAAGCCGATCCGCGGGTCCTTTAGCTCGGTGAGGATTATCTTGCTTAGCTCCTGTTTGATAAATTCCTGAACTTTTTCGGTGCGCAGCTGACTCATGGCCACCCCTCGCTTTGTTAGCTGGGTTTGACTAGTTCCATTGTGAAGGCCTCGATGATGTCGCCTTCCTTGATATCGCGGAACCGTTCGATGGTGATGCCGCACTCGTAGCCGGAGGCCACTTCTTTGACATCATCCTTGAACCGCCGGAGCGATTCGATCTTGCCTTCGTGGACGACAACGCCGTTGCGGACTATCCGCACCTGGGCGGCATTGGTAATCTTGCCTTCCAGCACGTAGGAACCGGCGACCACGGCCTTGGGCACGCTGATAACCTGGCGAACCTCGACCTTGCCGAGGATGACTTCCTTGTACTCGGGCGCCAGCATGCCGGTCATGGCGGCTTCCACGTCATTCAGGGCTTCGTAGATGACCCGGTAGGTACGGATATCGACCTTTTCCTTGTCGGCCGCCGTGCGGGCGTTGGTGTCCGGCCGCACATTGAAGCCGATGATCAGGGCGTTCGAAGCCGAGGCCAGCATGACGTCCGACTCGTTGATGGCGCCGACGCCGGCGTGGACGATGTTGACCCGCACTTCCTTGTTCTTGAGGTTCAAAAGCGCCTGGCGCAGAGCCTCGATCGAACCCTGGACGTCAGCCTTGACGACGATGTTGAGATCCTTCAGGCTGCCTTCCTGGATATGCTTGAACAAATCGTCGAGCGATACCTTCTGGGTCTGGACCAATTCGTCGGTCCGCTTTTTGGCGACCCGTTTTTCGGCCACCGCCCTGGCTACCCGCTCGTCGACGACATAGAGGACGTCGCCGGCCGCCGGCACGTCCGACAGGCCAAGCACCTCGACCGGCGTAGCCGGCAGCGCTTTCTTGACCTTGTCACCGCGGTCGTTGATCATGGCCCGTACCTTGCCGTAGGCCACGCCGGCGATTATCGAATCGCCGATATGGAGGGTGCCCTTCTGGATAAGCACGGTTGCCACCGGGCCGCGGCCCTTGTCAAGCTGGGCCTCGATGATCGTGCCCATGGCCTGCCGGTTGGGATTGGCCTTCAGTTCCTGCATCTCGGCCACCAGCAGAATCATTTCCAAGAGTTCGGGAATGCCCTGCTTGGTGTAGGCCGACACGGCGGCCATGACGGTATCGCCGCCCCAGTCCTCGGCCAGTAGGCCGTGGTCGGAGAGCTGCTGTTTGATCCGGTCCGGATTGGCCCCCGGGCGGTCGATTTTATTGATGGCGACGATTATCGGCACTTTGGCTGATTTGGCGTGGTTGAGCGCCTCGATCGTCTGCGGCATGACGCCGTCGTCGGCGGCCACCACCAGGATGGCGATATCGGTAACCTGGGCGCCCCTGGCCCGCATGGCGGTAAACGCCTCGTGACCCGGCGTGTCGAGGAAAACGATCTTCTTGCCCTGGTGGACGACCTGGTAGGCGCCAATGTGCTGGGTGATGCCGCCGGCCTCCTGGGCGGTGACGTTGGCCTGGCGGATAGAGTCAAGCAGCGAGGTCTTGCCGTGGTCGACGTGGCCCATGACGGTAACCACCGGCGGACGCGGCAGAAGGTCGGCCGGATCGTCCTCGATCTCGGCGATTTCGGTGGGATCGGCTTCCGGCGGCAGTTCTTCGACAGTAACGCCGAATTCGCCGCAGAGGATTGTCGCCGTATCCAGGTCGAGTTCCTGGTTTATTGTCGCCATGATGCCGAGCATCATGAGCTTCTTGATGACTTCGCTGACCTCGCGGCCCATCTTGGCAGCCAGGTCTTTGACGGTGATGATCGGGCCGACTTTGATGAGCTTCGGGCGCTGCGGTTCCGGTTTCGGCAGCGGCGGCGCTCCTTGGGGCCTGGCGCCGTGACGGCCTGCCGGCCCTTTCCGGCCGAGCTGCCGTTCGTTAACTTGGCGACCCTGATCGCGACGGTCGCGGTCGCCGGGGCGGCCTCCCCGCTGCTGCTGCTGGCCCTGCGGCCTGGCACCCGGCGCCGGCGGTCCGGGCGGACGCCCGCCTGCCGGCGGCTGACCAAAGGGCCGTTGTCCTTGGGGCGGCGCACCTTGAGGCCGGGGCGGTCCGGGCGGACGCCCGCCTGCCGGCGGCTGACCAAAGGGCCGTTGTCCTTGAGGCGGCGCACCTTGAGGCCGGGGCGGTCCGGGCGGACGCCCGCCTGCCGGCGGCTGACCAAAGGGCCGTTGTCCTTGGGGCGGCGCTCCCTGGGGCCGATGCGGCGGTCCGGGCGGACGCCCGCCTGCCGGCGGCTGACCAAAGGGCCGTTGTCCTTGAGGCGGCGCTCCCTGAGGGCGGGGCGGCTGACCGGGACGCTGCGGCCCTACGGCCACGGGTGCGCCCTGGGGCCGTTGTCCGGGCTGCATCGGTGCTCCCTGCGGCCGGGGCGGTCCGGGCGGACGCCCGCCTGCCGGCGGCTGACCAAAGGGCCGTTGTCCTTGGGGCGGCGCTCCCTGGGGCCGATGCGGCTGACCGGGACGCTGAGGCCCTGCGGCCATTGGCCCACCCTGGGGCCGTTGTCCGGGCTGCATCGGCGCACCCTGCGGCCTGGCGGCCGGCGGCGCCGGCGGCGGCGTACCCGGCGGACGACCGGGGGTCTGGGGCGGCCTGGCCTCCTCCGGAGCCCCCGTCTTGCGGGCAAAAGTGCGGTCAATAATTGTTTTGGCCACCTCGTCCAGGCTGGCCATGTGATTTTTGACCTCGATATTGTTACGCGCCAGAATGTCAATTATGACTTTACTGGTCGTATTATAATCCTTGGCTAGTTCGTATACGCGATATTTGGACATTCATCCACCCCCATATTTCTTCATTCCCTGTCAGCATAGCAGCGTCGCCTCTATCGCCTTGGCAAAACCGGCATCGAGTATGGCGACGGCAGCCCGGGCCGGGCGGCCGGTGGCTTGGCCGAGCTCATCCTTGGAAAGACCTTCATGACAGGCTACTTCATAAAACACTGCCATGTCGCGGTAACTCTTGCGGGTGTTGTCGGCGGCATCGGCGGCGACAAGCAGCAGTCTGGCCTTGCCGGCCTGAACGGCCTTTTCGACCGCCACCTCGCCGGAAGCCAGCTTGCCTGCCTTTTGGGCCAGCCCCAGAAGCGAAGCCAGTTTCGGCTTGTTCATGGCTGCTTGAGCCCCGCTCTCAGCTGCTCATATACTTCCTGGCTGATGGCGTGCTCCAAGGCTTTTTCAAGACGCTTGGCCTTGACGGCCGCCGCCAGGCAATCGCCGCTCGGACAGACATACGCCCCGCGGCCGGATTTTTTGCCGGTGGTGTCAAGCAAAATACTGCCTTCAGGCGTCCGGACCACCCGGAGCAGTTCCTTTTTATTCTTCATGGTCTGGCAGCCCACACACATGCGCTGAGGGATTTTTTTCTGCTTCACGCCGTTTCCCCCCCTTACAGAACCGCTTGCGCCTGCGCCTGAGCCTGAGACTCGCTCTTGATGTCGATTTTCCAGCCGGTCAGCTTGGCGGCCAGGCGGGCGTTCTGGCCCTCCTTGCCGATCGCCAGCGACAACTGGTAGTCGGGTACGATAACCCGCGAAGTTTTCTCGCTCTCATTGGCCTCGACCGAGATGACCTTGGCCGGGCTGAGCGCGTTGGCGATATATTTGCCGGGATCGACGTTCCATTTGACGATGTCGATCTTCTCGCCTTTCAGCTCATTGACGACGGTCTGGACCCGCATGCCCTTGTGGCCGACGCAGGAGCCGACCGGGTCGACGTTTTCGTCGCGCGAGTTGACGGCGATCTTCGAGCGGAGACCGGGTTCGCGGGCCACCGACTTGATCTCGACGATGCCGTCGTGAATTTCCGGCACCTCGAGCTCGAACAGCCGCTTGAGCAGCCCGGGATGGGTGCGGGAAACAAGAATCTGCGGTCCCTTGGTGGTCTTCTTAACCTCAATGATATAAGTTTTCAGGCGGTCGGCGTGGCGATAAACCTCGCCGGGAATTTGCTCCGACGGCGCCAGAATGGCCTCGGCTTTGCCGAGGTCGATGAAGACGTTCTTGGCTTCGATCCGCTGGACGATACCGGTAACAATATCGCTCTCGCGGCTGGAATACTCCTCATAAATTATGCCGCGCTCGGCTTCGCGGATACGCTGGACGACCACCTGCTTAGCGGTCTGGGCGGCGATGCGGCCGAAGTTTTTCGGCGTGACCTCGAGTTCGACCACGTCCTCGAGCACATAGCGCGGGTCAAGCTCCTGGGCTTCGCTGAGCGAGATCTCCAGCCGCGGATCCTCGACGTTTTCGACAACGTTCTTGCGGGCAAAGACGTGGATTTCGCCGGTCTCCCGGTCCAAGGCTACACGGACGTTCTGGGCCGAACTGAAATTGCGTTTGTAGGCCGAGATCAGGGCGGCCTCAATGGCGTCGAACAAAATTTCCGGCGCGATGCCCTTCTCTTTGCCCAGTTGTTCGAAAGCCTGCATGAATTCAGCATTCATTTGGTTATCTACCCCCTATTCAATTTTTCCGGGTCAAAATTCGATATGGAGGCGTACCTGGGACGCCTTCTCCCGCGGTATGCCCGTGGTTTGACCGTCGATCTCGACGCGGATTTCATCATCAGCCAGGCCAACCAGAGTGCCAACCAGCAGCTTTTTGCCGTTCACCGGCGCGAAGGTGCTGATTTCTATCTTGTCGCCGATATGGCGGACGAAGTCTTCTTCCTTTTTCAGCGGCCGGTCCAGGCCGGGCGAGGAAACCTCAAGGATATAGCTCTCCTTTATCGGGTCGAGGGCGTCGAGCTTTTCTTCCAGGCGCTCACTCACCCACTGGCAGTCATCGAGCTCAATACCGCCTGCCTTGTCGAGAAAAACCCGCAGATACCAGTCGCGTTCTTTGACATACTCGACATCCACCAAGGTATACGGGCTGTCGGCGATAATTTCCCTTACCAGTTTGGCCACCAGTTCTTCAACTTGTTTGCCGGCCATTTCAGTCCACCTCTATCCATTAAATCATCGGGAAGTATTCTTATACTATCCATTATTGTTGCCGGACCGTCCGGCCCCCATACCCCTGAGCAGCGGGCGAGCAACAGGCATAAGATGAAAGAGTGGGCCGATACCCACTCTCCTTAGCGCAACAAATAACTATACTGTAAACATTATAACACCCGTGGATTATTTTTACAACCAAAATTAGCACAAATCAGCCGAAAAGCATCATCTGGTCGGTCTCCGGCAGGTCGCCGAGGGCGCCGTGCTCGCGCAGCGTGTCGACCACCGGCTTGGACACCCGGGCTCGCTGCCGCAGGTCTTCGGCCGAGGTGAACCGCTTGTCCTGGCGGCACTGGACGATGCTGCGGGCGGCGTTGTCGCCCACCCCCTCGAGGGCGGCCAGCGGCGGCAGCAGACCGCCGTCGATGATCAGGAACTTGGTGGCGTCCGAGCGGTACAGGTCGACCCGCTCGAACTTATAACCCCGCAGAAACATCTCCAGGGCCATCTCGAGAATGGTCAGCAAGCCCTTCTCTTTGGCCGACGCCCCGTTGCCCTTCTGCTCGAGCTCGGCCATCTTCTGCCTGATCACCGTCTCCCCTTTTACGATCAGGTCGGCGTCGAACTCGCCGGCCCGTACCGTGTAATAGGACGCGTAGAACGGCAGCGGGTAATGAACCTTGCAGTAGGCTATGCGGAAAGCCATCATCACATAAGCGACCGCATGGGCCTTGGGGAACATATACTTGATCTTCTGGCAGGACTCGATGTACCAGTCAGGCACATCGCTTTCCTTGAGGGTAGCCACGACGTCGGCCTTGATGCCCTTGCCCTTGCGGACATCCTCCATCACCTTGAAGGCCGTCTGCGGCTTAACCCCTTTATGGATGAGGTAGACCATGATGTCGTCGCGGGCCGAGATGGTCTCGCCCACCGTGGCGGTTCCAGAGCGGATGAGATCCTGGGCGTTGTTCAGCCAGACATCGGTGCCGTGGGAAAAGCCGCTTATCCGGACGAGTTCGCTGAACCCCTTGGGCTTGGTGTCCTCGAGCATCTGGCGGACGAACTTGGTGCCGAACTCGGGGATGCCGAAGGTGCCGACCGTCGACCCCAGCTGCTGCGGTGTCAGGCCGAGGGCCTCGGTCGACGAAAACAGGCTAAGGGTGGGCGCGTCGTCGAAGGGAATGGTCTTGGCGTTGAAACCGATAATATCCTCCAGCATCCTGATGACCGTCGGATCGTCATGGCCCAGAATGTCTAGCTTGACCAGGCGGCTGGAGATCGAATGGTAGTCAAAATGAGTGGTGATGGTCGACGAGTTCTTGTCGTCGGCCGGGTACTGGATGGGCGTGAAATGATGGACGTCCATGTCCCGCGGCACGACCATGATACCGCCCGGGTGCTGGCCGGTCGTCCGCTTGACGCCGGTGCAGCCGTTCACCAGGTGGTTGATATGGGCGTTGCGGGCGGTTATCCCCTTGTCGGCGAAATAGTTCTTCACGAAGCCATAGGCCGTCTTGTCGGCGATCGTGGCGATCGTGCCGGCCCGGAAGACGTTGTCGCGGCCGAACAGCTCCTCGGTGTACTTATGGGCGACCGACTGGTAATCGCCCGAGAAATTGAGATCGATATCAGGCACCTTGTCGCCGTGGAAGCCCATGAAAACGGCAAACGGAATATCATGGCCGTCTTTTACGGCGGCGGCGCCGCACTTGGGGCATACGCGGTCAGGCATATCAAAGCCGCAGCCGTAGCTGCCGTCGGTGACGAACTCGCTCCAGCGGCAGGCCGGACAGCGCCAGTGGGGCGCCAGCGGGTTGACCTCGGTGATGTCGGTCATCGTGGCCACAAAGGATGAGCCGACCGAACCGCGCGAGCCGACCAGATAACCGTCGTCCAGCGACTTTTTGACAAGCTTGTGGGCGATGAGGTAGAGCACGGCAAAGCCGTTGTTGATGATCGAGTCAAGCTCATATTTCAGGCGGTCGGCCACCAACTGCGGCAGTTCGTCGCCGTACAGCAGGGCGGCCTTGGCGTAAGACATCGACTTTATCGCCTCTTCGGCCCCCGGGATTTTCGGCGAATAGAGCTCCGACGGAATAGGCTTGAAAGACTCAATCGACTCGGCGATGCGGCGGGGCGTCTCAACCACCGCCTCGTAGGCCTTGTCCTTGCCCAGGTAGGCGAACTCGGCCAGCATCTCCTCGGTCGAGCGCAGGTAGAGCGGCGCCTGCAAGTCGGCGTCGTCATAGCCCTGGCCAGCCATCAGGATTCGCCGGTAAGCCTCGTCTTCCGGGTGGAGGAAATGGACGTCACATGTGGCGGCCACAGGCTTGCCGAGAGATTCGGCAAGGCGGCAGACGCGGCGGTTCAACTTGCGCAGCCCCTCCTCGTCGGCCACCTTGCCCTGGCGCACCAGGAAGGCGTTGTTGGCGGTCGGCTGGATTTCGAGATAATCATAGAACGCGGCGATCGCTTGCAGGCGTTCTTCGCTTTCGCCGTTTATGAGCGCTTGCATGCATTCCCCTGCTTCACATGCCGACCCCAAAATCAGGCCGTCGCGATGCTCGGCCAGTACGGCCCGCGGAATGCGGGGCGAACGGTGGAGGTACTTCAGGTGGGACAGCGACACCAGGCGGTAGAGGTTGCGGAGGCCGATGCTGTTTTGGGCGAGGATGATTATATGATAAGAATGGGTGATATCCTCGTCGAACAGGTAGCCTTCCATGCCGTAGATAATCTTGATGCCGGCCTTGGCTCCCTCCTCCTCGGCCTCGGGAAAAGCCTGGACCACCCCGTGGTCGGTGATGGCGATCGCCGGATGGCCCCACTTGGCGGCTGTCCGGATCAAACCCTTGACCGAGGCCACCGAGTCGAGGGCACTCATGCGGGTATGGGCGTGCAGCTCGACCCGCTTGACCTCGGCGGTGTCCTGGCGTTCAGGCTTGGGCAGCCGGTTCATACTGTCGGCGTAAATAACCA
>JAEZLU010000302.1 GCA_023415075.1 Bacillota bacterium | reverse complement strand
GAGTGGTAGCCGATATTGAGGTCGACGTTATGGGCGACATGGAAGTTGGCCCCCGCCTGGAACTCCTTGAATTCGCTGCCGGCTACAAACGAAGCGTAGCCGTCCCATTCCGGGGCCATCGGCCCGTTTACCGCCAGGCCAAAATACATTTTGGAGCCGCCGTCGAAGTCACGGCTGCCGACAAGGCCCCGCAGGCTGCCGTTGAAATTAAACTGGCCGTAGATGTCGGTCGGCTTGCCGGCCCAGTCGACGCCCTGCAGGCCAAGGGTGAAATTGTCGGTAAGTTTGTGCTCCAGGTAAAAGGTGTCGCTGCCCAGGCCCAGGGCGGTCTGGCCGCGGCTGAGGTCGTTGATGGGCGAGGCCAGGCAGGTGCCGGCGGTCAGCGCGAG
Source organism: Bacillota bacterium (assembly GCA_023415075.1). Taxonomy (GTDB): domain Bacteria; phylum Bacillota; class Negativicutes; order Sporomusales; family UBA7701; genus JAEZLU01. The sequence continues at coordinate 3,842 of JAEZLU010000302.1, read as the reverse complement.
GAGAAGGGCGACGATAAGTGCGGTTCTTTTCATCGATAAAACCTCCGTTCTGATATTATGTAGACTGTATCCAATCTGACTATAATAAATTCCGCCGGCCGGCGTCAATCAGTAATATTATCCATCAGCCGCATCGCCTGGCCGCAGGGCCGAAGGAGCATAAGCCGCCGGGCTGGCTGTAAAAATACGCCAGGGCCGTTGCAGGATTCCTTACAGCTAATAGCCAATTCCTCGATAACGGTAAATCAAGATGATATTAGGAGGCTCGACAAAAATGTCCCGAAACCCCCGCATATTGATAATTTTAACCCTGCTGCTGCTGGTCTGTTCGACCGCCCTCGCCAACGTAAGTTACCTCGGACCGGCCGGCACCTACACCGAGGAAGCCACCATCCTCTTCTTCGGGCCGCAGGAGACTATCACCCCGGTGCCGACGGTGGCGGCCTCCCTGGCTCAGCTTAAAGCCGGCGAATGCCGTTACGCCGTCGTGCCGGTTGAAAACACCATCGGTGGTCCTGTTTACAATTATCTTGACGCCGTTGTAAACGATCCGGCCTTCGTGGTCGTCGGCCAGATCGACCTGCCGATACGGCAAACCCTCCTGGCCCTGCCGGGAGCCAAGCTCGCGGAGATAAAAACCATCCTGTCCCATCCTCAGGGCATTGCCCAGAGCCGCGACTGGCTCAAGGCCAACTTACCCGACGCCAAGCTCATCGAAGTTAACAGCACCGCCGAAGCCGCCCGCCGGGTAGCCGAGGCCGGCGACCTTGCCGCGGCCGCCATCGCCGCTTCCCGCACCGCCGACGTCTACAGCCTGAATATCCTGGCCACCGACCTCCAGTACACTGACACCAACGTAACCCGCTTCTGGGTGGTAACTCTGAAGAGTAACCAGACCACCGGCGGCGATAAGGCCGCCATCGTCGCCAAGGGGCCGCTCAACCTGGTGGCCAAGCTGCTGGCAAGCCTTGACGCCGGTGGCTACCGCCTGGTTGCCGTCCACGACCGGCCTACCCAGACCAGGCTTGGTGAATATCAGGTCATCATCCAGGTAGCCGCCGACAACCCCAAGACCACCCTCGAGCAGATTCTCGCCAAGCAGTCGCCGTCACTGACCTGCAGGCTGCTCGGCCGTTTTGCCGCCAAATAACTGAAATCGCTCAGTTGCACAGCGATAGGCAATGAAAACGGAGGAGACTATCATGGAAAAACGCAAAGTGGCTCTTATCACCGGCGGCGCCACCGGCATTGGCAAAGCGGTCGCCCTCGGCCTGGCGGCTCGCGGTATCGACGTCGCCGTCAACTACTCCCGCTCGGAAAACGATGCCCGGGCCACCGCCGCCGAAATCGAGGCTCTGGGTGTCACCTGCCTGCTGCAAAAGGCTGACGTTGCCGACGACAAGCAGGTTCGCCGGATGATTGAAAGTACGGTCAGCCACTTCGGCCGCCTCGATTACCTGGTGAACAGCGCCGGCGTCACCGACTACGTCGACTTTGCCGACCTTGAAGGCCTCAAGGAGGAATACTGGGACCGGGCCATGGCGGTCAACGTCAAAGGCCTCTTCTTCGCCTGCCGGGCCGCCAGTGTCCACCTGAAAAAAACCAAGGGCAGCATTGTCAACATCACCTCGATCGCCGGCATAACCGGCAAGGGCAGCTCGATGGCTTACGCCGCTTCCAAAGCCGCGGCCATCAGCCTGACCAAATCGCTGGCCGTTGCCTTGGCCCCCGAGGTGCGGGTAAATAGCGTCGCCCCCGGCATCGTCCTCACCCGCTGGGTTTCCGGCCGCGAGGACCATGTCAAACGGCTGGGCGACGGCACGCCCCTAGGCCGGGTCTGCGGCCCCGAGGATGTTGCCGAGGCCGTTCTGCCGCTTCTGTTGTCGACAGGCATGGTCACCGGTAAAACACTTGTCGTCGACGGCGGCGTGACTTTGTAAAAACCAGGCACCGATCGTTTTACTGGGACTATAGTCCTAGAATTTAGGATTATGGTTCCGTTTTTCTGTTGACTATTTGCCTGGTTTGTAATAATATGGTGCTAACAAAAAATAAATATTGGGGCAAACCTATCGAAAGATAGGGACGCAAAGCTATGGGTCTACCGTCGTACACCGACCAAGATTGCCAGGCCGCCGCTTAAAATAAGCGTATAAAGGTCAGGCAAACCCTGTCCTTTATATTTTGTCCGTCGCTTGTCAAATCCGGGTCGGATAGGAGAGGACCAAATTGAACCGGGACAACATACGACAGATTGTCCAAACCTATTTGCCGCAGGCCGAAGAAGACCTGCTCCAGACACTTACCGAAAGGGCCGAACGGGAGATCGACGCCGCCGGCCGGGAAATTGTCCGTAAGCTGATACTGAAGGAAATAGCCCTGACCTATGAGGCCGGCTGTGTCATCGACACCAAGGCGTGAACCGCGGCCTGGCTGCCGCCGCCTGCATAGCCCGCCCGCACCGTGCCGCTCAACGAAAAGGGCGTCCCCAAAGCCTAGCCGGCTTGGACGAAGCAAAACAGCCTGGTCCGTAAGGACCAGGCTGTTTTATCGCGGCGGCATGCCGATAAGGAATGTGCGCATCGACACGGAAGCATTTTGGCTACCCTCATGGACGAAGTGAATATGGTCGCCGGCGGCCTGCAGTCCGCACACATAAAGCAGCGGCAGGTAGTGCTCGTTGGTTGGCACGGCAAGCGAGGCACCCGGCAGGGAAGCGTAGTCGACCAGCCGCTCGTGGTCACTTTGCAGCAGGCAATCCTTCACCGCCAGGTCGAAGTCGACCGCCCAGGGATACGGGCGGGCCTCCATATCGGCGAAATCGGCCAGCATGAGGTTGTGAACAATATTGCCGCTGCCGACGATAAAAATCCCCTCGTCGCGCAGGGGCAGCAGCCGGCGGCCGAGGTCATAATGAAAGGCGGCTTCCCGCCGGATATCCAGGCTTAGCTCAAATACGGGTATATCGGCGGCCGGATAAATGTGGCGGAGCACCGCCCAGGCGGCATGATCGATGCCCCAGCTGTCGTCGCAGGTTACCGCGGCCTGGCCGGCCGCGATCATTGTCGCCCTGGCCGCTTCCGGGGCTCCCGGGCAGGGATAATCCAGCTCATAAAGGCGGCGGGGAAACCCATAAAAATCATGAATTAGCCGGGGCCGTCGGCTGCAGGAAACCCGCGGGCCGTCGGTAAGCCAGTGGGCCGAAACCACCATTATCGCCGTCGGTCGCGGTACCAGGCTGCCGATTGTCGCCAACGACCGGGTGTAGTTATTGTCGGCCACGGCGTTCAGCGGCGAACCGTGGCCCACGAACAGGGCCGGCATTCTGGCCACGTTCATCCCTCCAATAATGCTTATAAATAATTATTCGCCGTCGCTGATTGCTACTCCTATTAGTCGGTCGCCGGCAAGCCGCTGTTTTATATTATGAAATAAATCGTGCTGACAACAGTTAACCTGCAGGAATTTGCCGGCAACTTGATAATTTGTTTACAGTAATCGCGGGCGACCGCCGTGCGGTCGCCAAAAGGAGGAAGACTGATGATTAAAGCATATGGCGACTCCACCCTCAAGCAGGTTGACGAAAAGTCCACCAGACGGGTGCTTATTCACGCCGGCTCGCTCATGCTGGTGGAGTTTCGCTTCAAAAAGGGTGGCGTGGGAGCCGTACACAAGCACGACAACCACGAACAAATCGGTTATGTGGCTCAGGGAAGCTTTGAGATCACCGTCGGCGGCGATAAAAAGATCATAGCCAAGGGCGACTCTTATTACGCCGCCAAGGGCGTGCCTCACGGCGTCGTCGCCCTCGAGGACGACTCGGTCATAATCGATACCTTTAC